>DDBY01000089.1 GCA_002334985.1 Micavibrio sp. UBA2020 | reverse complement strand
GGACCCGGCAGGGTTTTGGCGACTTCAACGGCCTCTTCGACCGTATAGGCCACGCCGCCGTTCAGCACGGGCACGCCGCGCGCTTTCAAAAGCTGCTTGGCCTGATACTCATGAATGTTCATGTTTGACTATCCTCTGGATGGTTGGAATTTCAAACTCAGGCCGCAGCGGGCTTGAGGTTCTTGGCGACTTCGCACAGCGATTTGACGGCTTCGACAGACTTGTCGAACATCGCCTTTTCTTCGGCCGTGAAAGTCACTTCGATAATTTTTTCGACGCCATTCGCGCCAAGCACCACCGGCACACCGATGTAAAGGCCGTTCACGCCATACTGGCCCGTCAGCAGCGCCGCGCAGGGCAGAACGCGTTTTTTGTCGAGCAGATAGCTCTCCGCCATTGCAATCGCAGCGGATGCGGGGGCGTAGAAAGCGGAGCCGGTTTTAAGAAGCGCCACGATTTCGGCGCCGCCATCGCGGGTGCGCTGAACGATTTTGTCCAGCTTCTCCTGCGTGGTCCAGCCCATCTTGACGAGGTCCGGCAGCGGGATGCCCGCAACGGTGGAATAACGCGTCAGCGGCACCATGGTGTCGCCGTGGCCGCCAAGAACGAAGGCGGTGACGTCTTCAACCGAAACCTTGAATTCATCGGCAAGGAAGTGGCGGAAACGCGCGCTGTCGAGAACGCCGGCCATGCCGACGACTTTTTCAGGCTTGAAGCCAGTGACTTCCTGCATGATGCCGACCATGACGTCGAGCGGGTTGGTGATGACGATGACAAAAGCGTTCGGCGCGTGTTTTTTGATGTTCTCGCCCACGGCTTTGATAACGCCGGTGTTGATGCCGATGAGGTCGTCGCGGCTCATGCCCGGCTTGCGCGGAACGCCTGCGGTAACGATGACAACATCCGCACCTGCGATGGCGGCGTAATCGTTGCTGCCCGCGAAGGCGGCGTCGAAGCCTTCGACCGGTGCGGCTTCGGCGATATCGAGCGCCTTGCCCTGCGGCACGCCTTCGGCGATATCCACGAGAACGATGTCACCCAGCTGTTTCAGCCCCGCGAGAAGCGCGAGCGTACCGCCGATTTGACCTGCGCCGACCAGCGCGATTTTTTTACGGGACATGTCTGAATTCCTTTTTGCTTTCGAGTTTGCGTTTGGGGCTATGCATTCCGGCGGCGGGGCTGCGGTTGCAGTTTCCCGAATATTTACGTCCTTGTCCTTGTGCATAATGCTTGACTACGCCAATCTTTAAGGACTCGAACCGGTGTAAAAACTAGCACAAATCCCCCGTGTTGGTAGGTCATATTTCGCCAAAAAACAATGGTTTTCCGCAACATACCCCCTTGATTTCCGCTTTGCACAAAACGGGGGTGCGGAACATGCGTTTTTGTTCGTTTTTATGTCAATTTTTTCGCTCTTTTTCACAGCGCGGGCGGCGGCTATGATGAGGGCATGAGCAAAACACCCGCAAAACATACCCCTCTGGACGGCAGCGCCCTTGGCGCCCTGTTCCTGCGCCAGCGCGACGAATTTTCCTGTGGCCCGGCCTGCCTTGCCAGCGCCGCCGCGCTCTACGGGGCAACCCAAACGGACTATGACAAACTACGCGCCGCACTTAGTCCCAACCCTGTGACAGGTTCGGATAATTTCGACATGGCACGCGTGGCAGAACAAAACCTGCCCTTCGTCAACGCGGGCGAAGATTGCTACGAAGGCGGCATCGCGGTTGCGAATATTATTCAGGAAGAAGGGCACTATGTACTGTTCCTGAAGCGAGAGGGGGAACGTGTGCTTTACTACGACCCCTATCACCACGAGCTGGTGGAGAACGACCTCGGCGCCGTCGAATGGATATCGGAAAGCAAGCACCTGACAAAATGGTGCATCAATCTGGCGCCCATCGACGGCAATACAATGCAAAAATGGTACGGCATGGCCGCCAGCCCCGCCCCTGCCACAGCATCAGCAAAGCCGGAAAAGCCGCCGCAGCCCTGAGGGGATGCGCGCGCGGAACTCAGTCCGCAATCCCGAAAAATTCCAACTGCCATTTGATTTCATCCGGCGTCATCGGATATTCCGTGCCGCCCTTGGCGTACATCACATCCTTGAGCGGGATTTTGGCAAGGCGCTGCTGCAAATCTGTGCAAAAACGCATCGGCAGCTGCGCGCGCCAGCAAAGCGCCACCAGCGGCTTGGGCGTTACGGTCTCGACCATGCGCTTCACAATCTGCGGGTGCACCTTGGCGAAATGCGCAAGGCCGAAAATCACGAAATCGTTTTCATGCCACGCCAGCGCGTCAGCCAAAACGTCCTGCGTCATCTTGCCGTCCTTGATATAGCGAATGGCACGATGCTCGGCCGTCTCGCCCTCCGGCATATCGTGCAGATAGCTGAGACGGCGGCCGACCATTTCGGATATTTGCTTGCGCGCGGCGGGTTCGAAATCGCTGCGTTTTTCAAGCACGTCCAGCACCGCTTTATCCACAAATCCAATCATCTGGCGCGCAAGTTCGCTCGACAGTTCCTTGCGCATCGCCACGGGCTGGTGCCATTCGGGGTGGTCTTTCGCACGCTCCACAATCGTTTGCAGCGCCTCCAGCGAAAAACGTGCGCCGGGGTTTTTCACAAGCGCGGTCGTCGCCTCCGCCTCGCCCGTGCCCATCACGGCATCGACGACAGGCGGCGATACGCTGCCGCGGTTCGCAATCGCCACCACCACCCAGGGGGCGGAGTAGCCGGAAATAACATCCAGCAAATCTTCGTCTTTGAGCGCGACGCAGAAACGCAAAATCGGCTCCGCCACTTCGCGCGCAAGGTCGTTGGCAAGGCGCACCACCACCTGCGGCGGCGCCAGCGCGTAATCGCTAAGCGATGTCGTCAGCGCACGGCGGATTTGCAGCATTTCATCCTGCGCCAGCATGCCGAGCGCCTGCACGGTAAAGGCGTAAATCTGACTGTGGCGTTCCGGCGTCAGACTGGGAAGCAGCTTCAACAACCGCTCCGCCAGCAAAAGCCGCACGTCGCCATCGCGGTCTTCGGCCAGAAGACTTGCGGCCTGCAGCGGCGTTGATTTGTTATGCGCGACGGCGCGGCGCACATCCGCATCCCCCTTGCCAGCCAGATAGTACAAAATTTCCGGGTTCGTCTGCTCGTCCCGCGCCAGCACCAGCCAGTTTTTCGCCTCGCCCGTGGCGAGTTGACGTTTTTGCGCGTCATAGAGCTTTTGACGGCGATTGTCCTGAAATTTCTTGATAAACGAGAACATTTTCTATGCGGCTTCCCTGTAGGTACGCGATTGCATTTCCATGATACGGCTGACGGTGCGGTCGAAAACCCCTGCATGAATCGTGCCACGGTACAGATTTTCCGGCGGCACGGCGGCTGAAATGGCCAAAACAATATGGTGGTCGTAAAGCGCATCGACAAGGGTAACAAAACGCAGGGCGGCGTCGCGCCGCGTGTCATCCATTTGCGGCACGTTTTCAAGCACGATAACCCGGTAGCGCTTGGTCAGCTCCAGAAAATCAAGCGCGCTTTTGGGCTTTTCGCATAGCTCCGCAAAGGTAAAGCTGGCGATTTCCTTGGCCGCGCGCGGCACATGTATCACGCGCCCTTTGACGTGGATATCGTCGGGCATACCCGCTTCGCCATCGGCGACGGCCAGAAATATTTTTTCCAGCGACTGTTTCGCATCTTCGTCATGCGGCCAGAAGTATATTTTCTGCCCCGCAATGCGCCCCAGACGGTAATCCGTCAGCCCCGGGAATGCGACCACGCGCAAGCGCTCTTTCAACAGCGCGATGAAGGGCAGAAACCTGTCGCGCTGAAGGCCGTCCTTGTACAAATCATCCGGCGGAATGTTGGATGTGGCCACGACAACAACGCCGCGGTCAAGCAGCGCGGTAAAAAGCCGCCCCAGAATCATCGCGTCGGCCACATCGCGCACCTGAAATTCGTCAAAACACAAAAGCGTCGCGCGTGCCGCAATATCATCCGCACAGGCGAGCAGGTCGCCATCGATGCGCGTGCTTTCGTTTTTACGGCGCGCCGTGCGCTGCGCGTGCAGGAAATCGTGAACTTCGAGCATGAAGGCATGGAAATGCACGCGGCGTTTTTTTTCAACCGGCGCCTGCGCGAAAAAAAGATCCATGACCATGGATTTGCCGCGCCCGACACCGCCGTGGAAATAATACCCCTTGGGCGCGGGTATGGTTTTGCGAAAAAGACCGCGCCGGCCCGGCTGATACCCCGCAAGCGCGCGCGCAAGCCCGTCGAGCGCCGCAAGCGCCGAAGCCTGTACGGGGTCAGGGCGGATATCGCCCGCCGCGAGTTTCTTTTCGTAGGCCGCCAAAACAGTCGTCATAATGTTCTTTTTACATTATTATGGGGCAAAGGGCACGGTTTTCGGCGCCCCGCCATTTGCTTTGTTTATACATGAACCCGCCCTCTCCCAAAACCCCGTCCGAAGTGTTTTTGATTGCCGCGAACCTGCTGCCGCTGGCAGGGGCGCTGTTTTGGGGGTGGAAGGTTTTCGACATCATGTTCGTCTATTGGCTGGAGAATGTGATTATCGGCATTTTCCACGCGGCGAAAATGAGCCTGCTGCTCGTGCGTAAAAAACTCTACGCAGGTTTTTTCATAGTCGTCTTTTTCATTTTCCACTACGGCATGTTCTGCATGGGGCACGGGGTTTTTCTGGTCGTGCTTTTCGGATTGCAGCTGAAAACAGGCCAAACGGCCGAATGGGCACAGGTGCATGATTTGCTGTCGGGGCTGATATCCGACCCGCTTTTTCTGCTGGCCATCACCGGCCTTGTCGGCAGCCACGCGTTTTCGTTTTTTGACAATTTCATCCGCAAAAAAGAAATCGACAGGACCAATCCGGCCCTGATGCTGATGGGGCCTTATGGCCGCATTGTTGTTTTGCATCTGGTGATTATTCTGGGCGGCGGGGTTGCGCTTGTGCTGGGCCAGCCGGTATGGGCTTTGGCGATGCTGACGGTGCTTAAAACATTCAGCGACCTGCAAGCGCACCGGCGCAGCCACCAAAAACTGGCGGAAAAGCAATAAAAATACCCAAAACAGTCTATGGCCATGCCCGCGGCGCGGGCGTATGATAGGCCTACACCTTCTGTCACCCTTTTTGTTCAAAGGAGATATTCATGTGCAAAGATAAATGCAGCGGCAAAGGCAAATGCTGCCACGCTTTCGACAAAGCCAACAACCCGCCGCCGGCAACGCCGCCCGCCCCGCCCGCAAACGACCAAAAGCCCGCGGATGCGCCCAAGAAAAAATGCTGCGGCGGCTCTTGCCACCCCAAAAAATAATCGCGTCGCAAGACACACGAAAAAGCCCCGGTTTTATCCGGAGGGTATAGTATAAGGCCAGACAATTCCGATTTCTGACCACACCCAAGATAAAAACAGCCCCTACCTTCACTGGGAGGGGCTGTTTTAAATTAGAAACATACTGCGGCTAAGGAGTCCTGAATCTCTCAACTAATGCTTCTGTTTGGCTAATGTAGTACTTATCCTCGCCTGAGGAGTCCATCTTTTTGAGCTCAGAAATTAGCCTCTCGAATATAGAAATAGATGCTGACGTTATTCTTAAAAGGTCGACCTCACTATCTTGCTCAGCTGTAAGATGCTCGGTCAAGTGGGCCACGCCTTTATTAATGCTGTTTCGATCAGCGTCTAGAAGGAGGGTGTTTTTTCCTATTCCCAAAACCACTGCTTTATCTATGCCCATTCTATCTGATGTTAGATCACCTGGCTTCGGTTGAATCGCGCCAAGAAAGTCGTCAAGCTTTCTTAATGCCAAAAAGCTATGGAGCAGTGTTGAGGCGGATACAATCTCAAATGCTTCATCGACATAAATGACATCCTCTCCAATCACTGAGGCGAAGTCCTCACACCACAGCTCAAATGCGAAGCAGTGATTGATGCATCCGCAGATAGTCGCTATTTTTGATGTGATACTATTCATTTTCCCGTCTCCCGTACCGTCCCCTCTTTTTTCTTTAAAGGAAAGAGATCTATCTTCATAAAAAACTTAGCATGCCTAAATTTACCCTTTGAGTAAATTCCGTTAATGCATCAAAGCTGTCTAAGATGATACTAGGATGCGAAAAAATAGCTTTGTGTTTAGCGCCTCTAAACCATAAGAAATTGCATTCTATTTATGAGTATATATTTAAAGTGAGAAAGCATTAGATTATTTTGAGGGGGTTTTTTCTTTTCTCTATTGCAGCCTTCATTTTTAATATTTCTCCTGCCAGTTCCGCACATTTCGAAGCGTCTTTTTCAAATTGATCCAAATTGTGATCTACAGTCGTCCTTTTACTACGGCCGGTTTTCACTCCGTAGTATTTGTTCTGCATAATTGCGCCATCCGGTGTAGCAAAGCATAGCCACGCTGCATGAACGTGAATGACTCGCTGTTGATTTAAAGCCATTAGCTTATTGCGTAAGTCATTTAATTTTTTTTGGAATGAAGAACTATTTTTATTCGGCTTACGAAGCTCGTGTGGGTCACAGTACATCTCGGATAACACATTTATTACTGTTTCTATTAAGGCATGCCCTTCAAGACCAGAAATCATATGCCAACTAACTGCAGAATTTTTCATCCCGCTTTTCTTTAAACATGTCCATAGGAGATACCTAAGAATCTCAAAGAGGTTCTCGTAGGACACTGCAAACTGTCCAACACCCATGTATAATTTCTCAATATAGTTTTGTTCAGATTTTTTGGTCATGATTTTCCTAATGAATATGAAAGGCACAGAAATCTTATAATATGTACAAAATCTATAAGAAAACAGCCACTACCAGTGAAGGTAAGGGCAGTTTTTGTCTCTAGGCGTGGTCAGAAATCGGAACTATCTGGCCTTACACTCCACCCCCCGGTTTTATCCGGGGCTTTTTTGTTTTGGCTTATGGCCCTTTGGGCTTGCCCAGTTTACGCCGCATAAAATCCATCGCAGGCGTAAACGAATTTTTATTAATCGTATGGCCAAGGCCGGGGATGACTATATCCTCAACCGGCAATTTGGCTTTTTGCAGCCGCTTGAGACTGTCATCATAGTGCAGGCTGACCTGCGATACCGCATCATTAACGGCGTTATCAAAAGCTTTTTTAAGCTTGCCCTTCGGGGGCTTCGGCGGTGCAGGCTCCACCTTCATTTTTCCGGCGTAGAAAAAATCATCTTTCTCACCCATCACAAACAACGTCTCCGGCCGTGATTTGGGACTGATAATCGGAAATACGGGGCCCGAATGGTTGACAACGCCCGCGGGCGCAACGGCGCGCCGCGTGCCCATCTGCACCGCAATCGCACCGCCCAGCGAAAACCCGAACAGCATCAACTGCTCACCGCCAAGGCCGCGTTTTTGCAGCTGCGCATCGGCGAAAACATTCAACTGGTCAACCACGGGTACACGGTTGAAAAAATGGCTGAGCACCAGCTTGGCGTTTTCGCCAGCGTTCTTGCTGAGCTTGTGCCATGTATAAAGGTCATCGGCCCCGCGCGCGCCGTTTTTGCGGATGTGTTCCTTGCTCGCGCCCAGCGGCACGGGCGCCTTCACAATCAAAATATCTGTATTGGGGCGCTCATCGCGGATTTGCTTGGCCAGCTTGTCGAACATCACGGGGTGATTGGCATGGCCGGGCAGAATAATCACGAGGGCATCGGCCTTGCCCGAAGCGCAAGGGTATTCGACAAAATCAAAGCCGTTTTCGTGCTTCATCGGGCGCCTGTCTTTGTGAACCTGCGTCCTCTATTATCCCGCCAAGGATAAGACATGCTAGGCGAGCGCCCGCCCCTTGTAAACCGCGAAAATGAACAGCGGTTCAGGCACGAAAAAACCTTTAAAACTGGTCGTTCGCAATTTGACACGCCGCAGCATTGCCGCCCATCACCGGCGCGCTGAGGCCGTAAACCTGCGGCAAGAGCGCATCGGCAAAAAACCGCGCGGTGACAAGGCGCGTGTTCATAAACAGCGCGTCATCGCCGCCTTCGAACAGCGCGTTATGCGCGGCAAGCGCAAGGCGCGCCATCATATACCCGCCCGCGACCAGCGCGAATTGGCGCTGATAGCTGACAGCGCCTGCGGCAACCGCTTCTGTATTCGCCTTTACATTCGCCAGCATCCAGTCGGTGGTTTTGCGCAGCTCGTCCAGCGCGCGCGCAACACCGTTTTTAACGGCATCCATATCGTCGCTAGGGTTTTCGTTCAGCAGCGGCAGGAAGGCCGCGATTTCATCCATAAACTTTTTCGCCTCCGCCCCGCCGTCGCGCAGAAGCTTGCGGAATACGAGGTCATTGGCCTGAATGCCGTTGGTGCCTTCGTAAATCGGCAGGATGCGCGCATCGCGGTAATACTGCGCTGCGCCGGTTTCTTCGATAAAACCCATGCCGCCATGAATTTGCACGCCCGCCGATGTGGTTTCGAGCGCAAGGTCGGTTGACCACGCCTTGACCAGCGGGGTCATCAAATCGGCGCGCAGCTCGGCTGCCGTGCGCGCCTCCGGCGTTTCGGCATGGCGCATAAGGTCCAGCTGCCCGCCCGCATAATAGGCCAGCGCACGCGAGGCTTCGGTATTGGCCTTCATGGTCAAAAGCATGCGACGCACGTCGGCATGTTCGATAATCGCGACACG
Organism: Micavibrio sp. UBA2020; assembly: GCA_002334985.1. GTDB lineage: Bacteria > Pseudomonadota > Alphaproteobacteria > Micavibrionales > UBA2020 > UBA2020. The sequence continues at coordinate 4,146 of DDBY01000089.1, read as the reverse complement.
CTTGCCGGATTTATCACCCATGCGGGCGCATTGCACACGCTCGCGGGCATAAGACAGCGCATGCTGGTATGCACGCTCCGACAGCGCAACGCCCTGCAGGCCGACGGAGATGCGGGCGTTGTTCATCATCGTAAACATATTGCGAAGGCCCTTGCCCTCTTCGCCGACCAGATAGGCAATGGCGCCGTCCTTTTCGCCATATTGCATGACACAGGTGGGGGAGCCGTGAATGCCCAGTTTATGTTCCAGAGATACCGCTTTCACGTCGTTGCGCGCGCCGAGGCTGCCGTCCGCGTTCACAAGAAACTTCGGCACGATGAAAAGACCAAGGCCGTCATTCCCCTCCGGCAGGCCCTCGATACGCGCCAGTACCAGATGGATGATGTTATCGGTGAAATCATGTTCACCGAAGGTGATGAAGATTTTCTGCCCCTTCATCAAATAATGGTCGCCGGCTTTTGTCGCCACAGTGCGAATGGCGGCAAGGTCGGTGCCGGCCTGCGGCTCCGTCAGGTTCATGGTGCCCGTCCACTCGCCGGAAATCAGCTTGGGCAGATAGGTTTCTTTTTGTGCGGGTGTGCCGTGTTTTTCAATCGCTTCGATAGCTGCCGAAGTCAAAAGCGGGCACAGGCTGAGCGCAAGATTGGCCGATTGCCACATTTCGTTGACCGCCATACCCAGCGACCACGGCAAACCCTGCCCGCCATGTGCCGGCGCGCAGACGAAAGCGTTCCAGCCGCCCGCGGCAAACTGTTTATAGGCGTCCTTGAACCCGTCCGGCGTTTTGACATTGTCACCGTCGAGGCGCGAGGTCTGGCTATCGCCGTTTTTATTGGTGGGCGCCCAGACATCGCGCGCGACGCGGGCGGCCTCTTCCAAAATCGCATCCACCATGTCGGGCGTCGCATGGGCGTATGCCGGCAGCGCGGCGATATCGCCAAGGCCAGCGATATGTTCGAGCATGAAACGCATTTCCTTGACGGGGGCTTGGTAGGGCATTTGCTTTCTCCTGAAACTTTGCTGCCGACAAGTATAAGGATTTGCACAAATGATAAAAGCCGCTGCGGGTTTTGCAGAATTTGCCCCGCGGCTTCGGGCGAACGGCTTTGGCACGCCGTTTGCAACGATATATTCCAGAAGAGGGCAAAAGCCCCGCCACAGGTTCAAGGAGTTTTGGATATGACAGCCGCATTTGGCGCCGCAAAGGCCAACATTGTCCAGAAATATCAGAAACTTGCATCACAGGACGTGATTCAGGCCGTACAAAGCGCTGCCAAGCGCACAGGGGCAGATTTTGCCTTTTTGATGCATAAAGCGAATGCGGAGAGCAGTTTTAACCCCACCGCCAAGGCCAAAACATCCAGCGCGACCGGCCTTTACCAGTTTATCGAAAGTACCTGGCTGAACATGGTCAAGAAACATGGCGATAAATTCGGCCTCGGCGATTATGCCGACAAAATCGAAATGAAAAACGGCAAAGCCGTCTGCGCGAGCGATTGCGACCGCCGCGACATCCTCGCCCTCCGGAACGACCCCGAAATCTCCGCCCTGATGGCGGGCGCTTTCACGGCAGAAAACAAGGCGCATCTGCAAAAGAACACCAAAGGCGACGTCGGCGCGACCGAGCTTTATTTCGCGCATTTCATGGGTGCGGGTGGCGCCACGAAATTCCTGAACAGCCGCGCGGTCAATGGCGACGCCGTTGCCGCCGACATTTTCCCTGCCGCGGCCAAGGCAAACAAAAATGTTTTCTACGACAGCAAAACCGGCGAAGCGCGTTCGCTGAACGAAGTCTATGCGTTTTTTGATAAAAAATTCGGCAGCACCGGCAAGGCCGAAGCCGCGCAAACCGCCAAGGCAGAAACGGCCACCGCCGCCGCAGAAGCGAAAGCCGCCGCCAAAGCGGCCAAGCCCGCAGCCACCCCCGCGCGCAATTCGATTGCTGCCGAAGTGCTGGCAAAACTGCCGATGTTCGACGATGCGAACGAAGCAGACGATATTATCTGGAACGACGACCCGCGTTTCTTCCCCGCAAGCGGTTATGCCGCCGCATCGAACCCCTTCGGGTTTCAGAAAGTATCGCCGGTCAGCATCCTGATGCTGGCGGAGATGCAGCAAAGCCTCATCCCCGACAACAGCAAGCCCCGCTATAACTCCTAAACCTTAGCGCACATCCGCGTAAGGCGCGCGCAGCTGTATGCCCTGCGGCGGCAGCGCGCTTTGCACCATATCCGCGATATCCGCCGCGTTCACCGTAATTGTCGGCTGGAACAGCGCGCCTTCGGTTGCGAGGGAAATAAACATTTCCATCGTCGATTTGCGCGGCGGGAATCGCACCAGCGGCACATCGTCGGCGTCTTCGATTTTGCCCAGCACGCGCGCGTGTTTGAGCGCGACATCAAGACCGCCAAGGTCATCGACCAGACCGACGTCTTTCGCCTGACGCCCCGTATAGACGCGGCCTTCGGCAATGGCGCGGACCTTTTCAACCGGCATCTTGCGGCCTTCGGCCACGCGCTCCAGAAAGGCGTCGTAAACTTCGGCCATCAGGGCGTCGAATTTTTGCAGCTGCGCGGGCGTGAAAGATTTGTTCGCAGACCACATACCCGCATTGCCGCCTTCGCTGACACTGTCCCAGTTGATGCCGAGTTTTTGCCAAAGCCCCGCCAGCACGAATTTGCCGCCAAAAACACCGATGGAGCCCGTGAGCGTGCCCGGCTGCGCGATGATTTTATCTGCGGGTGCGGCAATCCAGTAGCCGCCCGATGCTGCGGTGCTGGCCATGGAAACCACCACGGGTTTTCCCTTGCGGCGCGTTTCCATGATGGCACGGCGAATGGTTTCCGATGCCTCCGGCGAGCCGCCGGGGCTGTCGATGCGGAAAATAACCGCAGCCACGCCGTCATCGGCCTGCACGCTGCGGAAAGCCTGCACAACCTTGTCCGCCGCCATGCTGGACGACATGAAGGGCGACGCCTGCGCGCGCTGCACGAAGGGGACAATCTCGCCGCTGCCATAAATAAGGGCGATTTTGTCTTTTTTGCGCAATTCAGACTCCGGCGCTTCGCGGCGGGTGAGTTTGGAAGCGAAACCGCGCACCCCCTTGCCCAGCGCCTGCGTTTCAGCCACAAAAGAATAGCCCATCAGCGATACGGTGCCGACATCCGGCTTTTCTTCATCCGCGACATCTGTTGCGGCGACTTCTTTTTTCGTTTCTTCTTTTTTCTCCGGCTCTTTTTGCGCGGAGGATTCCGCAGGCGCCGTTTCGGGCGCCGCTTTCTTCTCGCCCTCAGGGTTCGGCGTTTCCGGCGCGTCAATTTTCTTGACGGACGCAACGCGCCGCGCATGCGCGACCATCTCGTCGTAATAACCGATGCGGTCCACCAGCTTCAAACGCAAAGATTCTTTTTCACCGTAGGGCGATTCATCGACGAGGCGGCGCACCTGTTCGGCGGAAAGGCCGCGCGATGCCGCAATACCGTCCATCATTTGCAGCGCAAGGTCGCTGACGATGGATTGCATCATTTCGCGGTGCGGTGGCGTCATGCCGCGCTCCGTCAGGCTTTCGGGGGCAGATTTGTAAATGCCCTGATGCACGAACTGAGTCTCGACGCCGACTTTATCCAGCAAATCCTTTACAAACGGCACTTCGGACGCGACGCCCACAGCCGATACGCTGCCCACGGGCTGCAGCCAGATTTCATCAAATGCCGTGGCAATAAAGTAATCCGAGATACCGCTGCCAAAACCGCCGTAGCTGTCAGCATAGATATAAGTACGTTTGCCCGTGGCGCGGAAACGCAAAAGCGCATCGCGCAATTCCTGCGCCTGTGCGGCGGAAAGTTTCATGTCTTCAAGCTTGACCGTCAGCGCTTTGACGCGCGCGTCTTTGGATGCAAGGTCGATGGCGGATACGACATCCTGCAAAACAGTGGCAGGACGAAGCAGCGGCTGCGTGAGCGACGGCGCGCCTTCGACTTCCGCAAGGTCGGATTTGAGCGCGAAGGTCAGCACCATCGCATCGGGCAGCGATGACGGTGCGTAGTTCATCATGCGCGACATCGTGATGCTCAGCATCACAATCGAAATAAAAGCAGACACACCGACCATGAAAAAGAAACGGTAGAAAAAGCGCCAGACCTTGGC
>DDBY01000071.1 GCA_002334985.1 Micavibrio sp. UBA2020 | reverse complement strand
TGCTGTTTTTTCAGCGCCTGTTCGACCACGGGGTGGCGGCCGCCCTGAATATCAAATGCCAGCGTGCCGTCAATGCGCGGGCGGCAGTAATGGTTGCGCACGGCAAGTTCGGCAAGCGCGCTTGCCACGTCAATCGCGGCGATGGCTTCGGCCGTTGCCGCAATGGTTTCACCAAGGGCGAGGACTTCGTCCGAAAGCTGCTTGAAAATCTCCAGCTCCAGCGCCAGCGATTTTGCGGCGGCTTCGGATATTTTGCTTTCCAGCTCCGACAACTCCACCGTCGTGAATCGTGCGGCGCTGGCCATGGTCTGGCGGTGGATAAACGTTTCGGTCATGCCGAACAGTTTGTCGGCGTTATTCGATGTGACTTCGATGTAATAACCGATAACGTTATTGTGCTTGATTTTAAGCGTATTCACGCCTGTCTTTTGCACATAGTCGCCTTGCAGCTTGGCAATATGCTGGCGGCTGTTATCGCGCAGCATTTTAAGCTCGTCCAGCTTGGGCGAATAGCCGCTGGCGATAAACCCGCCGTCACGCGTCAGCATGGGCAAATCAGCGGCGAGGGCGCGTTCCAGCTGGTTGACCAGCGGGTGGTGCGAACCCCATTTTGCCAGTGCCGCCAGTGCATGCGTCAGCAGCGCGGGCAATTTGTGTATCTCGTCAACAGACGCCGAAATCAAACGGTGCAGCTTGACAGTGGCGGCCAGCGTGCCCGCGATGGCGGCAAGGTCGCGCGGCCCGCCGCGCTCGAGGCTCAGGCGTGCAAGGGCGCGTTCGATATCCGCGCAGCCGCGCAAAAATTCGCGCGTTTCGCTGCGCAGGCTGCCGTTATCGGCAAATGCCGCGACAGCGTCCAGGCGCTCTTCAATCTGAAGCGGGTTTGTAAGCGGCATGGCGATGTGGCGGGCAAGCAAGCGCGCGCCTGCGCCTGTGACGGTCATATCCATGACGGAAAGAAGGCTGCCGCTGCGCTCCCCCGACATAGTGTAGGTCAGCTCAAGGTTACGGCGCGTTGCCGCGTCGATTTCCATGACGGAGCCGAGCGCCAGCTGGCGCGGGGCGGAAAGGCGCGGCACTTTGCCTTTTTGAGTGAGCTCGACGTAATCCAGAAGCGCACCCGCAGCAGCAATTTCGGCGCGCGAGAATCCGCCGAAGCTTTCCAGCGTCGCAACACCAAAATGGGATTCAAGGCGTTTGCGGGCGTTTTCGCTGTCAAAACGGCTGTTGGGCTGCACGGTCAAAATGCGTTTGAAATCGCCCAGCATTTCAAAAAGCTGCGTATTCTGCAGCATCTTTTCTGGCAGCAGGATTTCACCTGGCGCCACGCGGCCGAGCGTCGCGCCGAGGTCTTTCGCTGCAACGGGTTGCAGCGTGAAATCGCCCGTGGACAAATCCAGCCATGCAAAGCCAATCGCCCCCGCAACATCGGCAAGGGCGGAGAGGTAATTGTTGCTGCCGCTTTCCAACAGCGTGTCTTCGGTCAGGGTGCCTTGCGTCACCACGCGCGTGACATCGCGGCGCACTAGTGCCTTGTACCCGCCGCGCTGTTTGGCTTCTTCGGGGGTTTCGACCTGTTCGCAAATCGCAACTTTGAACCCCATACGGATAAGACGGGCGAGGTAGGCCTCGTGGCTGTGCCATGGCACGCCGCACATGGGAATGTCTTCGCCCTTGCTGCCGCGTTTGGTCAGGGTGATATCCAGCGCTGCGCTGGCCTTCACCGCATCGTCCATAAACAATTCGTAAAAATCGCCCATGCGGTAAAACACAAGGCAATCCGGATACCGCTGTTTGACGTCCATGTACTGCGCCATCATGGGCGTCAGCTGCGCGCTAGACAGGCTCGCGCTCTGGCTGTCCTCGTCGGACGCGTCGGTCATGGGGGCGGTTTGTGGTTTCATAATGCTTTTTTAGGGCTTTTTTATGGGGGAAACAACGGTTTTATCTTCCTTGACATGACATAATGCGCGGGTAAAATGGCCGCCTGTCTCAAAACAATCCATTAAGCCATTTTGATTAAACAACAACGTCAAAGAGGGGAATAACCATGTCCAACGAACCCAAAATCAATAAAACCACCGCCTATCTGGCCGCCACGGGCGCCTTCGCCACTGGGGCTTTCCTGCTGACTGCTGCGCCGTTTGTTTCCGTGCCGCTGGTGGCCGCCGCCGCCATTACGGTTGCCGTGCGCAAAGACCGCGCCGAGTTTCTGGACCGCGTGAAAAATGACGTCAAAGAATTCTGGGCAGACCTGTCCACCCACGCGACCAAGGACATGAACAGCCTGCGCAGCTGGTGGAACAGCCGCAGCCAGAAAGCCACCGCCGAAGCGCCCCGCGCGCCGCAACAAGCCGAAGCGCCGTCTTCGTTCGACCCTGCTGCAACATCCAAAAACGATTTCGCACAAAGCGTGAAGCCTGGTGTCCAGGCGGAAGCTGCGCCCAAGGCAGCGCCTGCTGCTGCACCCACCGCACAGCCGAAACCGCCGGGGCAGTAAACAACGGAGGCCTTAAATGGCGTTAAATTTAAGAAAAGCGGTTTCTGAATTTCTTCGGGAAAAAGCCGAGGAAAAATTTACTGCACGCGAAATTGCAACGGAGATTCTAAAAAGATATCCGCAAGAGTGCCAAGAGAAAAAAGCCCGCAGTACCGCGCGTGTTATCCCTATTATTTCAGATGCTGACCTAGTTCAGCAGCTTGTTGCTGAAATAGGCGCGCAACGTACATTGATACAAGATAAGACACCGGAAATTAAGACGACAGAAAGTCGGCCAAGGAAATATTACTTTTCAGCCAAAAGCGATGCTGCTGAAGTTGAAAGCGCGGAGGATGAGAGCCCAAAGCAGGGAGCTGCAAATCAATCGTATTCTGAACATAGTCTATACCCAAAACTGGCAGAGTTTTTATGGTATGAGCTCAATATCTATGCCAAAAGAATCGACGAAAAACGCTCAAAAAACTCCCATGGAAGCGGTGGAAACAGGTGGCTATTTCCTGATCTTGTCGGCCTAGAAGATCTCAGCAAGGATTGGCACGTCGAAATAAAACATGCCGTTCAGGAAGTTTCGGAAAGAAAAACGCGTTTATGGTCTTTTGAGGTTAAGAAGTTCATCAACCGTTCAAACGTAAGAGAAGTTTATTTCCAGGCGGTGAGCAATTCTTCATGGGCTCATTTCGGGTATCTGGTTGTTTCTGAAATTCAAGGCGCTGAGACGATAAAAGAGCTTCGGTTGCTTTCTGGATTACATGGCATTGGCGTTATTGAACTCGACATTGAGAGTCCTACGGACAGTCAAATTCTGATACCGGCGCGTCAAAAAAACGATATAGATTGGAATGTCGCTAATAGGCTTGCCGAGGAGAATGCAGATTTTTTGATTTATATAAAACTGCTGCGCCAGTTTTATCAAACTGGAGAACATCGATTGGGAGATTGGGATATTCCAAAGGAAACTGAATAAAAAAAAGGCCGCAATCAAATGCGGCCTTTTTTTTCGGGGCGGTATGAATTACTTGCATGCGTAGCTGAATTCATAGCCCGTTGGCGACAGTGTTTTATCTGCTGTAATCAAACAGTTTCTATGCGCCTGTTTTAAGAATCCTTCGGCCGCGCTGCGGAAATCTGCCTTGCCGGGCCAGTTGCCGCCGTAGTTTTTGCCAAGTTCGATGGTTTTATCAAGACTGAGGCTCACGCCCATCTTGCCAAGGTCGGGTCTGTCGAAAATCCGCCATGCGTCTTTATCGTCTTTGTATTCCTGATAAACGGTTTTGCCGTAGGTCGCATCGACATATCGCAAATTGTTTTCCTGTTCCGCCGACATGCAGGCGGCGAGAAGGAAAAGGCAAAAAAAGGCAGAGAGTGACGTTGTTTTCATCAAACGCTCCGTTTCAGGTTTTTATCCTTCAAGGTCTTTGAAGGGCGGGAGGGAGAGATAACGCTCCGCCATGCTGGGCACGATAGTGACAATCATTTTTGCCGCCATATCGTCACGCGCTGCAAGTTTCAGGGCAGCATGAATGGCCGCGCCGGAAGAAACGCCGACGGGAATCCCCTCGGTCTTGGCGACCTTGCGCATCATGGCGTAGGCATCATCGTTGCTGACGGTCATGATTTCATCAATCAGTGTGGTATCCAGAACGGCGGGGACAAAACCTGCGCCGATACCCTGAATTTTATGAGCCCCCGGTTGTCCGCCCGACAAAACGGGGCTGTCGGCGGGTTCGATGGCGATGGCTTTGAATCCCGGCTTGCGCGCTTTCAGCGCTTGCGCAACACCTGTCAGCGTGCCGCCCGTGCCGACGCCAGCGACAAGCACATCTGCTTTGCCGTCGGTATCGTTCCAGATTTCCTCCGCTGTTGTGCGGCGGTGGATGTCGGCGTTGGCGGGGTTGTCGAATTGCTGGGGCATAAAAGCATTCGGATTGGTATTGACGATTTCCTGCGCCTTGGCGACGGCGCCTTTCATGCCCTGGTCGGCGGGGGTGAGCACAAGTTCGGCCCCCATCAGGCGCAGCATCTTGCGGCGTTCATACGACATGCTTTCGGGCATGACCAGTTGCAGGCGATAGCCTTTGGCCGCGCAGATAAAGGCAAGGCCGATGCCCGTGTTGCCGGATGTCGGCTCCACAATCAGTGTGTCTTTGCCGATTTTTCCGTCATGCTCGGCCGCTTCAATAAGGGCGAGGGCGAGGCGGTCTTTGACGCTGGAAAGCGGGTTGAAAAATTCCAGCTTCAGCACGATATCGGCCTTCGCGCCATATTCGGCGGACAGGCGCGGTATGCGTACCAGCGGCGTACCGCCAACGGTTTGCCAGATGTGGTCGTGAATGCGCATGGCGATTAAACGGCTTTCTTGACGGCTTGTTCGACACCGGTGGAACCAAAACCGCCTGCGCCGCGCGCCGTTTCGTCCAGCGTATCCACAACGCCCCACGATACTTGCGTGAAGGGGGCAATAACCATCTGCGCAATGCGCATACCGCGTTCAATCACAAAATCCTGCTGGCCGTGGTTGATGAGCAGCACTTTGACTTCGCCGCGGTAGTCGGCATCAATCGTGCCGGGGCTGTTCAGAACCGTCACGCCGTTTTTAAAAGCAAGGCCGGAGCGGGGGCGGATTTGCGCCTCGAAGCCTGCGGGCAGTGCCATCGCAAGCCCTGTGGGTACCAGCGCGCGCTCGCCCGGCTTCAGCGTCATGGGCGCATCAACGGCGGCCTCAAGGTCAACGCCGGCGGAAAGTGCGGTTGCGTATTGCGGCAGGTTCAGGCCCTTTGCATGGGGCAGCAGTTGAAGCGAGACAAGGGTGGCCTGAGACATGGATGCAATCTCCGCATAAAAAGAAGGGTGAATAACAGAATCATCCTTTTATAGCAGATTCATGCCAGCGGGGAAACGCGGGAAAACGTGCAAAAATGCAGGAAAACAGGTGTTTTTACTGGCCAGGCGGCTTGGGCGGCGCAAGGCGGCGCGACGGCGGCAGCGGCGCATCTTTTTTGAAATCGCCGATGTTTTCGAGAAGGTCGATGGAGTTCACAAATTTCACGCCGCGCTTTTTCATCTTGGCGATTTGGTCGGCTGTTTTGCTGCGGTCGTTGTCGTTGTCATTGCCGGTGAGGTCTTGCAGCAGGATGACCTCGAACCCGTTGTCGCGCGCATCCATCACCGTTTTGAAAACGCAGGCGTTGAGGTTGAACCCGCAGGCGAGCAGCGTCTTGCGTTTGTCGCCTTTAAGAATTTGTTTGATGTTGCTGCCCTTGAACGCGCTGTCTTCGTCCTTGGCAATCAACTTGTCCTGCGGCATCGGGCGGAACATGTAAAAATCGATGTCCTGCGGATTTTTTTCGTAGTCGGAGAAGTAAACCACATAGGCGGGCATGCCAGCCGCGCGGAAAGCGGGGATAAGGCTGTTAATGCGTTTTGTGACGTTTCTGGTTTCGGTATTGCCGCGACCCTGCGCAGGGTCGGCGAATTCTTTTTGCACATCGATAATCAAAAGCGCGGCATTGCCCGCGGCAAGGTCAAGCTTGACGCGCGTTTCGGCCTGAACTTCCGGTTTGAAGAAGTCCAATACCTGATGCAGTTTTGCTTTGAAAACGTCGAAATCCATAGACCCTAAAAACCACTGTAGTGCTGACATTGTTATAATATTATTATTGCCATAAGTCAATATAACTCTGGCGGCGCAGCATGGTTGTTAAGCCGCTGATTTTATTTAAATTTTATTACCGATATGGATGGCCGCAATGCCGCCTGTAAGGGGGATGGCCTTCACCTGCTCGAATCCCGCTGCTTCAAGGCGGCGTTTCAGCTGCGCGCGGGTCGGAAACTGGCGGATGCTTTCGGCAAGGTACTGATAGCTTTCGCGGTCCTTGGCCACAAGTTCCCCCATGGCGGGGATGAAGCTGAAGGAATAGCGGTCGTAAATCTTGCGCAAAAGCGGGTCGCTGACCTGGCTGAATTCAAGGCAGAAAAACTGCCCGCCCGGACGCAGTACGCGAAACGCTTCTGCAAGGGCGTCGTCGATGTGCGTTACGTTACGCAGGCCGAATGAAATCGAATAAATGTCAAAACTGTTGTCGTCAAAAGGCAGGGATTCCGCATTGGCCTCAACCCACGAAAATCCGTTCACATAGCCGCGGTCAATCGCACGTTCTTGTCCGACGCGCAGCATTTCGGCGTTCAAATCGCTAACGGTGATTTGGGCGTCTTTACCTGCCTTTTCACGGTAGCGGAAAGCAATATCGCCCGTACCGCCCGCAACGTCGAGAAGTACCTTATGCGCCGCCGGGCGCATCATGCGGACAAAGCGGTTTTTCCAAAGGCGGTGGATGCCCGCCGACATGATATCGTTCATCAGGTCATATCGGTCGGCGACGGAGTCAAAAACGCCAATCACGCGGCGCGTTTTTTCGGCGGGGTCAACTTCGTTATAGCCGAACCAGCGGGATTCCTTATTTTTGCCAGCGGAGGTTTTCTCTGAGGAGTTTTTTGCCATGGTCACGCCCTTTTTCGCCCACTATATGCCCCGCGGTGGCGGATAGGCAAGGGTTGATTATTTATAGAAAATACAGAAGCGGAGAAGGTGACAATTCCCGTGGTTAGGTTTAGTGTAAGCCCCAGTAATATAACCCCCCACAGGCAAAAGGGGCGCAGCGTGTCTTTTTTCAAATCTGTAGCAACCGTCGGCGGACTGACACTGTGCAGCCGTCTGCTGGGCTTTGCGCGCGATATTCTGACGGCGGCCATGCTGGGCGCGGGGCCTGTCGCGGATGCGTTTTTCGTGGCTTTGAAGCTGCCCAATTTCTTCCGCCGCATCACGGCGGAGGGGGCGTTTAGCGTTTCCTTCGTGCCGATGTTCGCAGGCATGCTGGCGGAGGGGGAAGACGGACGCCGCGAAGCCGTGAAATTCGCCGAAGAGGCGCAGGCCGTGATGCTGGCCGTGCTGGTGCCGTTCACTATCCTGATGCTGGTTTGCATGCCGTGGGTGCTTTATATCGTCGCCCCGGGTTTCGGCAGCACGCCGGAGCGATATGACCTCGCGCTTGAAATGTCGCGCGTCACGTTCCCCTATATTCTTCTTATGTCGCTGACGGCGCTTTTGGGGGGCGTGATGAATTCGTTCGACCGCTTCGGCCCCTTTGCCGCTGCGCCGATACTGTTCAATCTGGCACTGATTTTTGCCATGTTCTGTTTTACGCCTTTTACGGGGACAGTCGGGCATGCCTTGTCATGGGGGGTGCTGCTGGCAGGGGTTTTACAGTTGCTCTGGCTGTTCTGGGCGACGCGCAGGCTTGGTGTGATTTTGAAATGGCGCCGTCCGCGCCTGACGCCGCATATTCGCCAGCTGTTCCGCAAGATGGGGCCTGGGGTTTTTGGCGCGGGGATTGCGCAAATCAATTTGTTCGTGGATATGGTTCTGGCATCGCTGCTGCCTGTCGGGGCGATTTCGTATCTGTACTATGCGGACAGGCTGTACCAGTTGCCGCTGGGAGTTATCGGTATTGCCATTGGCACGGCATTGCTGCCGATGCTGTCGCGGGCGCTGAAATCGGAAGAGCACGAAAACGCGGCGCGTCTTTTTAACAAGGGTATCGAAATCAGCATGATGCTCGCCTTGCCCGCGACGATGGCCTATCTGACCGTCGGGGATACGATTATCGACGTGCTGTTCGTGCGCGGCGCCTTTGCCGAAAAAGACGGCGTGCAGGCGGGGTATGTCCTGATTGCCTATACGCTCGGCCTGCCGGCTTTTATTATCAGCCGTGTGTTCAGCACCGTCTTTTTCGCGCATGGCGATACAACGACACCCGTGAAATACGCCGTGGTCTGCGCCATCATGAATACCCTGCTTGCCATCGCGCTTTTGCAGTATTTCCAGCATGTCGGCATCGCGCTTGCGACGGGGCTGACCGCCTGGGTCAATCTGTGGCTGCTACTGCGTGGATTGCGGAAAAATGGCATGGCGCCCTTTGCCAAACGTTCTGTAAAGAGAAGCCTGATTATTCTGGGCGCATCGCTGGTGATGGGGCTGGGCATCTGGGCGCAGGAATATTGGATGATTCCGTGGTTTATGGATAGGGGCGAAGCATGGCGTCTGTCCGGTGTTGCCCTGCTGGTCGTTAGCGGGGTCGGGGTTTATGGTGCCATTCTCTATGTTGCGGGTATTTTAACGCCGCAAATGGTGAAAGACCTATTCCCAAAACGCAAAAAACAGGACACAATCGGAGACGTCCAGCAGTTTGGACAGTAGAGGAGTTTTAGAATGCGTCAGATTTTCCGCGCCGCCGTTGTCGCAGCCGCTTTGGTCGTCGGTTTCAGCCCCGCGGCGAAGGCCGATACTTTTGTCTGGAAAGACATTCCGCACGGCTACACCATTTCCTTCCCCGATAGCTGGAGCATGCAGACGGAAGACCATCCGTACACGCGCATCCGTGTTGCGGGACCGCTGGCCGAAGAATTGCCGACTTGCAGCCTGCAAGTGCGCGATGATGGCCGTATTAAAATTTATCCCAAGAAGTATGTCGATGAAGCCGTCGCCAATACCCTCGCGCAGGATTATTGGGAAAAAGAAACCGGCCAGCTTCTGAACGCTGAAATCACCGCTTTCTTCTCGCCCGCAAGTCTTGGCGACAAGGGCGATGCCACCGCCATTCAGGTTGCGTTCGACAACAAGGACGAACAGGGCAACCTGATTAAAATGCACGGCGTGATGATTTCCAGCCTTTACAGCGGCAAGCGTTATGTCGGTATTTGCTCTTCGCGCAGCGAAAAATACAACCGCTGGGCAGGGCTCTTCATGAGCATCCTCGACTCCGTGCAGTTCGATGACCGGTATCATCCTTTCCCGACGGGCTACTACCGCAACTTCCTGATGGATGAAAAGCTCCATCTGCCGCGCGTCAAGCCCGGTACCGTCAGTGTCAAGAACAAGGTGTTCTTTGGCAAGGACTTCTACATGAACAAATAAGTCACAACGCGATGGCATCTTTGTCTTATTGCGGAGAAATGGTCCGGAAACACGATCCGGACCGTTTTCTTTTGAGCCTGTACGAACCGCCCGCCGTGCGCGAGGCGTTGTTCGCCATTTACGCCTTCAATAACGAAATCGCAAAAACGCGCGAGGTGGTGACGGAAACCCAGCTCGGCCTTATCCGTCTGCAATGGTGGCGCGATGCGCTGGCCGGATATTATGAACGCGGCGCGGTTTTGAAACATCAGGTGCTGGAGCCTTTATGCGCGGTCATCAAGCAATACGGCCTGCCGCGCGAAGATTTCGATAGCTTGATGTATGCCCGCGAATTTGACCTTGAAGACCGTCTGCCGTCGAGCCTTGATGGTATGGTCAAATATGCCATTTATACGAATGCGCCCCTGCTGCGTCTTGCGCTTAAGGTATCCGGCATGGGGGCTGATGCGGCGGATATCGATACCGCTGCGGCGGTTTACGGTCTGACGGGGCTTTTGCGTGCCGTGCCTGTGCATTTGCGCCAAGGTCGTTGTTATCTGCCCGAAGACAAGCTGCATAAGCAGGAAATCACTGTTTATGACCTTTATGATGGTAGCGCGGTTGGTAAGTTGCACCCTGTTGTTCTTGCTGTGCTGGATGAAGCGGCGAGGCAGGCAAAAAAATTGCCGCCAACAGCACCGAAATTTTTACGCCGCGCCGTCAAGCTTGCGTGCCTTTATCAGGCGCAAATGCGTAAAAGCGGCGGCAATGTTTTTGCGCAGGCCTTGGCCGCGCCGCCCTTTATGCGGGAAATCAGGTTGCTTTTTGTTTAGGCCGCTGCGGCAGCGGCTGCTGCGGGCGGGGCAAGGGATTGGGGCAAGGGCGCTTCGGTTTTTTCGTAGATATATATATCCGTATCATAAAGTCCGCCGACTGTGGCTTTTTCCCGCGCACGCCAGTGCGGCATATAAAATGTAGAGCTGACAATTTCAGCGCCGCATTTAAGTTCGTGGTCGAGTTTCGGCTCCAGCTGCGACATGTGCGGGTTGGATAAATAACAAAGAACGACATCGACATCCTGCATGTCGGATTCGAAAAAATTTTTGTTTTCGAAGGTAACGTTTTTGATTTCAGGGTGCAGCAGCAGCCGCATTTTTGAAAACAGCAAGGGAATAAGAGAGCCTTCAAAGCCGATGATTTTGGCTTGCGGGTAACGCACGGCAGCTGCAAGCGCAATACCGCCCCAGCCTGAGCCAAGTTCGGCTATTACTTTAGGTGATTTTTGATGAATGCCGTTCAGCATCGCCTTGCGTGTCGATTGCGGCGTCGGCATCGGCGATACTTTCATTCTACGCTGATAGTATTCATTGAAAGCAACAACGGCCAGCATAACGCAGGTCAATACGGCATATATAAACGTAAGCATGGGGAGCGGCCTTTCCGGCTTGTGCGGAATATTCCCCATTATAGCACCCGAATAGTCTGTGTTTTCTTAAATGTTTTTTAAACGCTTGTTTTTACGCGGATTTCAGCCATGCGCCCAAGTCGTCTAAAGCCCGCTGGCTCATGGCTTTTTTGCGGTCTTTGCTATCGACTTTCTTTTTTCCGGCTTGCAGCAGCGCCGCCTCGTCAACGGGCGGAAAAAGGCCGAAATTCACGTTCATCGGCTGGAACGTATCTGCATTCGCGCCGGTGGTGATGTGATTCAAAAGCGCGCCCATCGCCGTTGTGGCAGGCGGCGGCGCAAGAGGTTTGCCGAGCGCTTCTGCGGCTGCAAAACGGCCTGCCATCAACCCGACGGCCGCGCTTTCGACATATCCCTCGCAGCCTGTAATCTGCCCTGCAAAGCGCAGGCGCGGCATGGCTTTCAGGCGCAGCACGCCATCCAGAAGTTTCGGGCTGTTGATGAATGTATTACGGTGAATACCGCCAAGGCGCGCGAATTCCGCATTCTCAAGCCCCGGTATCATGCGGAAGAGGCGCTGTTGTTCGCCGTATTTCAATTTAGTCTGAAAGCCGACCATGTTGTAAAGCGTGCCAAGCGCGTTGTCTTGCCGCAGCTGCACAACCGCCCACGGGCGCGGAAATTCGGTGGCGCGCGGATTGATAAGCCCGACGGCCTTCATCGGCCCCCAGCGCAGGGTATCCGCCCCGCGCTCCGCCATCACTTCAATCGGCAGGCAGCCTTCGAAATAGGGGGTATTCTTTTCCCACTCCTTGAATTCTGTTTTTTCGGCGGCCAGCAGGGCTTCGATAAAATCGTAGTATTCTTTTTTTTCCATCGGGCAGTTGATGTAATCCTTGCCCGTGCCGCCGGGGCCCGGTTTGTCGTAGCGGGATTGATACCATGCCACGTCGAAATTGATGCTTTCCGTGAAAACAATCGGGGCGATGGCATCAAAAAACGCCAGATGGTCTTCGTTGGTCAGTTTGCCAATCGCATCGGTAAGGGCGGGGGAAGTCAGGGGGCCCGTGGCGATAATCACGCTGTCCCATTCTGCGGGTGGAAGTCCTGCAACTTCGCCGCGCTCCACGGTGATATTCGCATGGGCGGCAAGGCGCGCGGTGACTTCTGCCGAAAAAGCGTCGCGGTCAACGGCAAGCGCGGAGCCTGCGGGCACTTTATGTTTGTCGCCTGCCGCCATGATGATGGAATTTGCGCGGCGCATTTCTTCGTGCAGCAGGCCAACGGCGTTATTCTCCCAATCGTCGGAGCGGAAGGAGTTGGAGCAGACAAGCTCCGCAAAATTCTCTGTATGATGTGCGTCCGTTTTGCGCACGGGGCGCATTTCGTGCAGCACGACCTTGACGCCGGCCTCGGCGATTTGCCATGCCGCTTCGGAACCGGCCATGCCGCCGCCGATGATGTGAACGGTTTTTGTCATGGGTTATTCTCCCGCTTCGTCAAAGCGCGGAAACTGTTCGGGGCAAAGTGCCGTATCCCGCATGTAGTTGTCGTATGAATCGATGTCGGCCTGTTTTTGCCGGCGTATTTGCGTCATGCGCGCATATATCGGGGGCAGGGTTTCGGCAATTTTTTTGGCCAGTTTGGTGTATTCCTCTTCCATCTGGTGCGCGGGGAACGGCCCCGTCGGGCGCATGCCGGAAACCGCTTTTTCAAGTGCCTTGCGGGCATCAAGCGCATAGCCTTCGAGCATTTTCAGGTCTGTTTTTTCATGCCGTTTTTCATGCGCCATGGTGGCGCTGTATCGGCAGCCCATCAGCTTGAAATCCTCGGCAATGAAAATGGTGTTTTCATAGACGATGTTGTAATGAAATTCCCGCGGCATGAAACATGTCGTGCCGGATGTTTTATTGTCACGGCGTAAAAAGGGCATGCTGTAGGAAGTTTTAATCTGACTGCGGTTAAGCCCGCCGACCATCCAATGCGCTTCGGCCGCGAAAATATTGTCGTCGCCGCCGGCTTGAATATCCGCTGTGCGGATTTCATCGGTCAGCTGGCGCGATGTAATATTTTTTTCGACAGGATTTTGTTTGTGTTCGAAATGCACATGCACCGCTACGGGCGCGGCAGGCGGACATTCCTGCGCGAAGGCGTCAGAAGGCATCGCCAGTATGGCAGTGAAAACAGCGGCAGCAAGGCGCAGGGCGTTTTTGATGTGCATGTGTTTTACCTTACGTCTGGCGGGGGCGTCAGGGGCGGATGGTGATGGGTGTTTTATCCGCAATCAATTCCCACATTTCTTTAATTTCCTTGTCCGAAACGGCGATGCAGCCGTTCGTCCAGTCGGATTTGGTATTGTACTTCCACCACATCCAGCCTTTGCCATTGGGCATACCGTGGATAAAAATATCGCCGCCCGGTTTTTGCCCGCGTTTTTTGGCATCGGCGCGGTCTTTGGCGCTGGGGTACGAAATGCGCAGCGACAGGTAAAAATCGCTATTGGGATTGCGCGCGTTAATCAGATACTTCCCCTCGGGCGTGCGGTTGTCGCCTTCGAACTGTTTGTGGCCGACGGGATTTTTGCCAAGCGCAATGCGGTAGCTGCGCACGATATTGCCGTATTTGTCGAGCAGCTCCATCCTCCGCTCGCTTTTGAAGACCTGAATTTCCGTGACACGCTGCGGCTCGGGCGCCATGCCGGGCGGCGGCTTGAGGCTCAGCGCGCTTTGCACGGGCAGCAGCCATAGAAACAGGCTTGCAAAGATTATGATAAATAGTGTGTTTTTTGTCATGGCGACAGAATAACGCCGTTTATTAAAAAATAAACACGCTTTTACAGACAAAGACCAAGATTTACGCGGGCTGCGCAGGGATGGGCATGCGCGCGCGGCGCCCCAATAAAAACAGCGCCATAGCCCCGTTGCTGAAGACCAGCACGGCCGGATACAGCCATGTGGAGACCGTATAATTTTCAATCGCCAGCAAGGTCAGGAACGCACCGAGCGAGCCGATGCTGTAGCTCAGCGCCGATTCAGACTGCGGCTTCGTCCACGATTTGCGCACGGTCGGCAGGTACCCGACGGTATCGATAAGGCAAACCAGCACCACCGACCACACGGGCGTTTTGGTGAGAACCCAAAGCGGTATGGCCAGCAGCGCCACGCAAAGCGTCATCCAGTCCGCGCGGGTGATATTGCGCTCCCCACGGAACAGGCTGATACCGACCAGCATAAAGCAAGTCGCGGCACCAAAACCGCGCGCCCATGCGCCCGCACCGGCGCCTTCGGCAAATTGCGCCGCAAAGCCGATGGAGGAAATGACGCCCCATATAAACCATGAGAAAGCATGCGGGCGTGTTTTGCCGCGCCAGATGCTGGTGAAATACGTCACGCGCGCTGCCAGCATGGCAGCAACGGAAAGAAGCCCGAAGATAATCGTAAAGCTCATGATATCGGGCTTCTTTCCCCTGTCTTGATTAGAAACGCAGAATTTTCGCGACTTCGACTTGCTCAAGCGCGTCGATGGCGGCGAGGATTTTGGCATCAACAGACGTATCGACTGAAATCAGCGCAATCGCCATGTTCTTGCCCGGAATGCGGCCGAGGTTGAAATCGGCGATGTTGACATTGGCATTGCCAAGCAACGTACCGACCGCACCAACAAGCCCCGGTTTGTCGAGGTTTTTGATGAACAGCATCTCGCCGTCCAGCTGCGCTTCGACGGGAACGTTGTCCACGGCGACAAGGCGCGGCTGCTCGCCGCTGAAAATCGTGCCGGCCACGCTATGGCTGCCCGATGTGCCCGTGACGGTGACGCGCACGAGGGTCAGGAAATCCTTGCTCTTCTCGCGTTTGGTTTCGGCAACTGTCATGCCGCGTTCTTTGGCGCGGGCAGGGGCGGATACGATGTTCACACCCTCCATCGAGGGCTTCAGGAAGCCAGCCAGCACCAGTGCCGTCAGCGGGCGGGTGTTGAGACCGGCGACGAGGCCTTCGTATTCAATCTGGATTTCCTGCGTGTCGGCCTCTGCCAGCTGCCCCGCGAAGCTGCCGAGTTGTTCGGCAAGTTTCATGTAGGGTTTCAGCTTCGGCGCGTCTTCTGCCGAAACGGAAGGCATGTTGACCGCATTCGCAACAGCGCCCTGCAGCAGGAAATCCGCCATTTGCTCTGCCACTTGCAGCGCGACGTTTTCCTGCGCCTCGACGGTCGATGCGCCGAGGTGCGGGGTGCAGATAACGTTTTCATGGCCGAAAAGCGGGTTGGCTTTTGCCGGTTCCTCTTCGAACACGTCAAGCGCCGCACCTGCGACATGGCCGCTGTCGAGGGCTTCTTTCAAATCCGCCTCGACAATCAGGCCGCCGCGCGCGCAGTTAATCAGGCGCACGCCTTTTTTCATTTTCGCAATCGCCGCTTTGTTGATGATGCCGCGGGTGCTGTCGGTCATGGGGGTGTGCAGGGTGATGAAATCGGCGCGTGTCAGCACGTCTTCCAGTTCTGCCTTTTCAACGCCCAGTTCAACCGCGCGTTCAGTGGAAAGGAAGGGGTCGAAAGCAACGACTTTCATTTTCAGCCCCAGCGCACGGTCGGCAACGATGGCGCCGATATTGCCGCAGCCGATAACGCCCAGCGTCTTGCCAAAGAGTTCCTGCCCCATGTATTTGGATTTTTCCCACTTGCCCGCATGGGTCGATGCATTGGCCTGCGGGATTTGACGCGCGAGGGACATCAGCATGGCGATGGTGTGCTCCGCCGTGGTGATGGAATTGCCAAAGGGCGTGTTCATGACCACAACGCCCGTTGCCGTCGCTGCGGGGACATCGACGTTATCAACGCCGATACCGGCACGGCCGATGACTTTCAGGTTCTTTGCAGCTTTCAGAATGTCCGCCGTAACCTTGGTGGAGGAGCGGATGGCAAGGCCGTCAACATCATTCAGCGCGGAAACCAGCTCTTCGTGTTTCAGGTCGGTTTTGACAATAACCTCGACGCCGCGGTTTTTGAAAATCGCTTCGGCTTGCGGGCTCATTTTATCGCTGATAAGGACTTTGGGTTTGTTGGCGGTCATGGTTGCACACTCCTCGGTAACACGCTTTTTTGTTGTTTGCTGCGCAGCAGTATAGCGCGGGTTTTGAAAACGTAAAATGCCCCGAAGCGTTGCGGTGCAGGTTTTTATTGACCGCGCCCTCAAAATGGGGTACATTTATACCATATCCTAACCGCCCGAGCACAGGGGATGCCATGACGCCGCAAACGACGCCAGACATCACGCCGCCGCCCTTCCTGACCGAAGGGGCTACAGTCCATTTCACAGGCGACTCAGAAGACTGGCGTATTAAAAACGCAGACAGGCACGCCTGGCAGGTTGATGCCATCAAGACAGACCAAAGACGTCACGATGATGCGCCGAAGCTTTACGTCACGCTGCGCAGTATTGGCCGCATGGAAGGCCTCGCCTTTATGACTGTGCCTTATGATGCGGATACCATGCAGGTCACGCCCGTGCCGCCAAAGCCGCAAATTGTTTTCCCCGCCGCAGGGTCTGAAGTTTATATCCGCGAAAGCGACGACCCGGCCCATCCGCACCTGCGCGACGGGCTGTGGGAAGTCAGCAAATCTTTCAACAAGGTTGCCGAAGATGGGCGCGAAAAATTGCACCTGTCGCTGAAAAGCGTCGGTCGCAAGAATGTCGCCTTTCTGAATGTCGCTTTTAACCCCGCCACCATGAAACCGGTGATGCCGGCCTATATGGAAGATGCCGCATGGCATGCAACCGCACAGCGCGATGTCGGGGTTTTTAAAATGGCCAGCATTAAAAAGAGAAACGCGGCACCGTAAGGGCACCGCGTTTTCTTTATCGCGTATTCAAGCGGTATAAATTATGCCGCTTTGGCTGCCTGTTCCGCCTTGACGGAGCGGTAAGCCCAGTCAACCCACGGCAGCACAGCTTCGATATCGGCGGTTTCAACCGTCGCGCCGCCCCAGATACGGAAGGACGGCGGCGCGTCGCGGTGGTTGGCGACTTCGAAGGCGATGCCTTCTTTGTCGAGCAGCTTTTCCGCTGCCTTGATAACCTTTGCCTGCGCATCGTCATCAAGGCCGGCCAGCCAAGGGTCAACCACCTTGAAGCAAATGGAGGTGTTGGAGCGGATAGCCGCAGAAGACGGCAGGAATTCAGCCCAGTCGGTTTTTTCAATCCATTTTTCAACGGCCGCAAGGTTCGCCTGCGTGCGCTTCAGAAGCGCGGGCAGGCCGCCCAGCTTTTCCGCCCAGACCAGTGCATCAAGGCAATCCTCGACCGCCAGCATGGACGGGGTGTTGATGGTTTTACCCTCGAACGGCTCGTCAAACAGCTTGCCGCCTTTGGTCAGGCGGAACAGTTTGGGCATCGGCCATGCGGGCGTGTAGGATTCAAGACGTTCTACCGCGCGGGGCGACAGCGCCAGCATGCCGTGCGCCGCTTCGCCGCCCAGTACTTTTTGCCACGACCATGTGACGACATCCAGCTTGTCCCACGGCATATCCATGGCGAAAACGGCAGATGTCGCATCGCAAATCATCAGGCCTTTGCGGTCGGGTTTAATCCAGTCCGCGTTCGGGACTTTTACGCCGGACGTGGTGCCGTTCCATGTGAAAACGACGTCGCGGTCCGTATCAACTTTGGAAAGGTCAACGATTTCACCGAAGGGCGCTTCGAACGTGCGCACATCCGCGAGTTTCAGCTGCTTGGTGATGTCGGTAATCCAGGTTTTGCCGAAAACTTCCCAGCCCAGCGCATCCACGCCGCGCGCGCCTAGAAGCGACCACATGGCCATTTCCATCGCGCCCGTGTCGGACGCGGGGACCAGCGCCAGTTTCCAGTCTGCGGGCATGCCGAGAATGGATTTGGATTTTTCAATCACATCCACAATGCGCTTCACGCCGACAGGTGCGCGGTGAGAACGGCCATAAAGCCCGCCGGAGAGTGCGGAGACGGACCAGCCCGGACGCTTGGCGCAGGGGCCGGAAGAAAAATTCGGGTTGGCGGGCTTGGTCGTGGGACGTTGCAGCGTCATGGCACACTCTTCTTGTGTAAGGGGGTTGAAGTCTTGTCATTTGTGGTTGTTTTGGCCGTGGCGGGGATTTATGCTCGCCTCGTCAAGCGGCCGCAGTCATTATTCTCCGGCCTACCAGCCACGTCAACGGATTTCAGGAAAATGGCCACAGAAACAGTCGTTACAATCGT
The DNA here is from genome assembly GCA_002334985.1 of Micavibrio sp. UBA2020. Lineage (GTDB taxonomy): Bacteria > Pseudomonadota > Alphaproteobacteria > Micavibrionales > UBA2020 > UBA2020. The sequence goes on along the minus strand of DDBY01000071.1, from coordinate 5,438 downwards.
TGCGGGCGCGGATGGCGGGCTGAAAACCGCGGATGAAAACCGCCTTGCCGGTGACATCAAAAACCTCGGGGTGGAGCGTTTGCGCACCGACTGGCTGGCCTCCGGCCGCGCGCTCGACATTATCGTGAGCGGGAATAGTGCGCAGCTGACCGCGGACTTGCGCCAAAAATTACAAAATGCGGGCCCGTTTGATATTTTTATTCAACCCCTCGATGATGACCGGCGCAAGGGGCTTCTGCTCGCCGATATGGACGCGACGATGGTGGAGGGGGAAACGCTGGACGATTTGGCCGCCCACCTGAACCTCAAAGATAAAATCGCCCCGATTACGGCACAAGCCATGCGGGGGGAGCTGGATTTCGCCGAAGCCCTCAGGCTGCGAGTCGGCCTTTTGAAAGGCCTGCCCGTATCCGCCCTGTTTGAAACGCTGGAAGGGATGCGCTATTCCAAGGGCGCCGCCAGTCTTGTCAAAACCATGGGGCGCTATGGCGCGAAATGCGTTTTGATTTCGGGCGGGTTCGATATTTTCACGCGGCATGTCGCGGGCGTTCTGGGGTTTTACCGCAACATCGGCAACCGTCTTGAAATCGAAAACGACAAGCTGACCGGTAACGTCCTGCTGCCCATCGTCGATAAAGACACCAAGCGCCGCACGCTTTTTGAAGAAACCGAAAAACTTGGCCTTACGCCTGCGCGCACCATGGCGGTTGGTGATGGCGCGAATGATATTCCGATGTTGGAGGCCGCAGGCGCGGGCGTCGGTTATTTCGGCAAGCCTGCGGTGCAGGCCGCAACGCCGCATCAGGTGCGCCATACCGACCTGACGGCGCTTTTGTATATGCAGGGGTATCGCAAGGAATTCATACTTGCGGGGTAAATTTGCTGCGGCGGATAAGCGGCGCCAGCTCCACCATTAAAATCGCCACGATAATCAGCGCGCAGCCCGCCATGCCGGTTGCTGAAATCCGCTCGTTCAAAAGGATATATCCGCCGATAGCGGCAAAAACGGATTCAGAACTGAGTATGACGGCGGTATCTGACGGCGGGGCGTATTGCTGCGCGACCATTTGCAAAGTATAGGCAATACCGCCCGAGGCGATACCCGCATAAAGCAGCGCGGGCAAAGCGCCCTGCAAGCCGGAGAGTGTGGGGGATTCAAACGCAAAAACCCCGCATAATGCCGCCAGCGTGACCGCGCCATATTGCAGGCAGGAAATCTGCAGCGGGCTTTTGCTGCGCGCCATCAGTCTGCCGACCAGTACGACATGCAGGGCAAAGAACACGGCGCAGAGCAACACTTGCACATCGCCCCAGCCAAAACCATAGCCGCCGCCGGACAGCATATAAGTGCCGGTAACGCAAAGCGCGACAGCGGGTATAATGACAGCCGGGATTTTCTGGCGAAACAACACAAAGCAAATAAGCGGGACGAATACGACATAAAGCCCCGTTAAAAATCCCGCATTGGTCACAGATGTGGTGGCCAGCCCCGTTTGTTGCAAAATGACGCCGCCTGTGAAGACGGCGCAAAGCGCGAAGAGCAGCTTGGCGATGTTGCACTTTTCTATTTTATCGCGCGCGGCATTCTGGCGTTCGCGTAGTGCCAGCGGCAGGGTCACGATAAAAGACAGAAAAAATCGGCCCGCGACAAAAGTCAGGGGGCCGATATATAACAGCGCATCTTTTTGCGCCACAAAAGCGAACCCCCAAATCAGCGCAGCGACCAGCAAAAGTATATCTGCACGCAGGCGCGTCATCTGGGGTATGCTTTTCAGTATGTAAGTTGGTTATTTCTTTTGCCAGCCGCCGCTTGCGCTTTGGATGTATTCACCCGGTGCGGCGCTGTCGGTGAGTTTTTTGCCTACAAAAGCCTGCACGTTTTTCAAATCCGTGCCGCGTTTTTGCGCGATGCCTTTGTATTTTTCAATACGTTCGGCATTCGTGGTTTCGACCAGTTCGCGCAGCTCCGGCGTCGGGCTGCCGACCACGCCCAGAAGGCCGTCGAGACGTTCGCCGACGAGCCCTTGGCTCTTGGCGCTTTCAACGCTCATGGCAAAGGCCAGCGGAATGGCGACGACCATCATCGTTGCGAAACCGAGGATTTTAGCAATCGTTTTTTTCATCCGTTTTATCCTTCAGCAAGTGAGGGGCTTATTTCTTGATACCGAACAATTCGGGGTCTTCGGCCAACATGTCTTCAATGTCTTTTTCGACTTTGACGCGGACTTCCTGTTCGATTTTGATGTTCATGTTAATTTCGATGGGCTTGTCGGGTGCCTCGACCTTCACGGTCGGCGAGCACGCGCCGAGAGCCAGAACCATCCCCAGCCCGAAAATCATCGGGGCGAGGGCAACACGGTTGAATTCATTCTTTTGCATTGTTTTTCTCGTATTCTTCCAGTTGTTTGCGAATGCTGTCGGGTATCTGGCTGCTTCCCGGCGAGTATTTTAGGATATTTTCGAGCGGGCCTTCCACATTTAAATTCAGGCTGACGGGATATCCGTTATAAAACTCCGGGTTTTTGCCTTTGACAGAAAGGCCGATTTTCTGGTCCTTGCCCAGCGTGCCGTCGAGGGTGAGTTTTAGCGTCTCAAACTCGAAAGCGCGCAGCGCGACTTGCAAATCGACCATTTGCTTCTGTGAACTGTCACGAAGGAAGGCAGGCATATCCTGCGGGTTATAACGAATAAATCCTGAACCCCTTGATTCCAATACACCATTTTCAAGGGTTACTTCGCCGGCGCGGATATGTAGGGGCAGGGTGCCGCCCACCGCGCCCTCCGCCGTCAGGCCATCCATGGGGGCGATTTTGAAAAGCTCGGCCAGCTGCAGGCCATCGGCCTTGAGCATCACATTTTCCGCCGTCATCGCGCCCAGATTAAGCGTGAAGGGGTCGGATACGATTTTACCAGAGGCGAGTATCCACTCCGCGCTGTGCAGGGTGAAATTGTTCTGGGCATCAAGGCTGGCCACAACAATTCCGGCGCCGAGCGGCAGCCCCACGTTCACGCTGCCGACAGCTAGACTCTGGCGCGTCAGGGTGAAGGGCATGAGGCTGTCGAATTTAATAACGCCGCTGACGTTGCTGATGATATTTCCATCGACGTTGCCGGTTAGTCCACGCATGAAAAGCTCGCCCGCGGATTCCGTTTTCCATCCGCTTTTGGCTTTTTGCCATTTCAGACCGGCCGTCATGCCGAGCGTGCCTGTCACGTCCTGCACATAGGCGGCGGAGAGCGGGAAGATGTCCTTGAGGCTGTAAACCCCCGTGCGCATGGTGGTTTGCGGCATGGAAAGGTCAAGTGCGCCTTTATTCTCCGCGAAATCATGCAGGCCGTTGATGTGCACGCCGAGCAAGCCGTTTTTCTCGCTCAGGTCGATATTAAACAGGCTGGACTGCGGCTTGGCGCTGTCGCTGCGTATGACGCCATTCAGGCGTACGGGCACGAAGGCGGGCGGCTTTGCGGTATGTGATAGCTCCGCCGCGCTCAGCGTGCCGCTCAGTTTCGGGTATTTACCATTAAACCCGGCGCTGAGGGCGAGGGAGAAGTCTTTGGCCGCAACAACAGGCGTTGTTACATCCAGTCCTTGAAAGCCGACTTGCAGTTGACGCACGGCTGCATTCCAGCTGATTTTCGGCGGTGTTTTTGCATTGGCGGGCAGGTGCAGCGATACGGGTTTTTGCGCATCGACAGGCAGAATGACGCCTTTGACATCAAGCGCTTTGTCTGCAGCTGTCAGGATGGTCGTGCTGTCGGCGAGGTTGTGGGAAATCACAAAGCTTGCCGCCGCCTCCACATCGCGCATCAATCCCGGCAGGGAGAGTTTCTGGGCGGAAATATCCAGCCCGCCGCCAACGTTTTGCCAGCTGAGCCAGCCATCGCCGCGCGGCTTTTGTGCGCTGACATCCAGTTTGGCCTGACCGCGCCCCTTGAGGTCTTTGACACCGAGGGCGTCGAGGTTTTTAAGCTTGGTATCCAGTAGCAGTTTCAGGCTATCCGAAGCGCTATCTGTGCGGTCAAGGCGGACTTCGGCCAAAATCTCGCCTGAATCGTCCATGCCTTGGCCTTGCAGCAATATCTCGCTTTTCTCCGGCTTGATGGCGGCGGTCAGCGTCAGACCTTGCAGCGGCAGAGCATAAAGCTTCAGCGAGCCTGCCGACAGCTGCGCATTGATGACAGGCCATGTTTTACCAGCAAGGGCGTCCGGCGTTGCCTCCAGCGTTATCCAGCCCGCGCCGCGGCGCAGGGCAATATGCGCATCCGGCATGTCAAGGTGGGCATCGGCAAGGTCAATCTGACCTGAAAGGGTACCGGTGTCTTTGCCGGCTTTGAGCGATAGCTGCCCTTGTGCGCGCAGGCTGTCGCCTGTGATATGGTATTCACCGCTGAGCTGGTATTCTGCCCCGCGGTCAACCAGTGAGCCGGAGAACAGCGCGGGCGCCCCCTCGGCAAATGGAATAAACGCCCTTATATTACGAAAAACAATTTCCCGCGCGTGTAAATCCAGCGGAACGGGCAGGGCAATAATGACATCCTTATGCGCCGCTTCTTTTTCCGTATCATTTGACGATGGCAGGCCAATCATCACATCGTCAATGACCACTTTGGTCAGGCGACCTTCGAGTGCATCGGCGATTGTGGCGTATGCTTCAACCCGCGCAATCGTTACAGGCACATCACCCACGGTCAGTTTTATATTTTCAAAAAAACTGCCAGCGGGTGTAAAGCGCGCATCGCCTATGACGGCATCCGGATAGCCCGCAAGCTGCAATACTTTTTCAGAAATCAGTTGAAATTTTAGCCATACCGCAATGATTAAAATGGCAAAAACAGCAAAGATTGCAGCGCATATTTTAAAGCCGGTTTTTTTGAATAAAGCGCGCATAAAATCTGTCTGCGAAAAAGGCGGTTGCGGGGACGGGCGGGGGCTTTTGTATTGTTTTCTATTGTTTTTCTGCACTTAATCAGCAATATATGCGCAAGGCCGCTTGTATAGGCGCATACATAAAAAACAACAAAAGCATCTTAAGAGTTCCAAGGAGTAAATCAACATGTTCATATCGCCCGCATTCGCCCAGACGGCCGCCGATACCGCAGATGCCGCCGCCGTTGCCGGTCAACCGAGCCTGCTGGTTTCCATGGCGCCGCTGGTGCTGATTTTCATCGTGTTTTATTTCTTTGTCATTCGTCCGCAAAACAAACGCATCGTTGACCATCGCCGTATGGTGAACAACCTTGCCAAGGGCGACAAAGTTGTAACGGGTGGCGGCCTGCATGCCACTGTGAAAAAACTGGTCGGCGACGAAGACGTGCTGCTCGACATCGGCGGCGGTGTCGAAGTGACGGCGCTGCGCCACAGCCTGATGCTGGTCAAGGAATCCGCGGCCGCCAAACAGGAAGCCAAAGACAAAGAAAACGCAGCCAAGTAATTCAGC
>DDBY01000219.1 GCA_002334985.1 Micavibrio sp. UBA2020 | reverse complement strand
TTTTCCAGCGCCTTGTGCCACGTCATGATAGCCTGAATGGTCAGCGGGCTTTCGCAAATGCCGCCAATCATCATTTCACGGCCGGCTTCGATACGTTTTGCAATCGCGATTTCGCCTTCGCGGCTCAGCAGTTCGACCGAGCCCATTTCGCGCAGATACATGCGCACGGGGTCGTCGGTGCGGCCAAGGTCGGTTTCGGCGAGATTGCCGCCGTCGCCTTCTTCTTCGTCGTCGCCCTCTTTGGCTTCGGCGGTTTCTTCTTCGGCGTCGGATTCATCTTCAATCAGGTTGATACCGATGTCGGACAGCGTCGCCATCGTTTCGTCAATCTGGTCGGACGTGTATTCGCCCGCGGGCAGCATTTTGTTCAGCTCGTCATAAGTGACGTAGCCGCGTTCCTTGCCCTTGGCGATGAGTTTTTTGACAACCTTGGCGAGCGCGCCGCCCTGAAGGGGGGAATCTTCCGCCTCTTCGACTACGGTTTCGGTTTCCTGATCTTCGTTTACTTTCGCGACCATGCGCGCATCCACTCCTCAGTCTAAATCTCAAAACGTCACACGCGGCACCACCCCCTGTGGCGTCGCGCGGTATATCAAGCGGGCCCGTCCCTCAGGCCTTGTGCCAGCGGGATTTCTCCCGCCCGCGGGCGTAGGCGTCTTTCCATCCTTCGCGTACAATATCGAGCGGCTGCCCCGGTTTGGCAAAGCCCGCATGAACATACAGGGAAGAATCGAAGATTGCATCAAGTATCTTGCCGTGCCCTTGCAGAATAAGATGTTGTTTAACCGCCTGATGGTCAAGGTATATTTCACCCTCCAGCGCCTCGGACAAAAACTGCACCAGCGCATGACGCAGGCCGTCATACCCCTCGTTGGGGATTTCCAGCATCCCGACCTCTTCCGAAAACTCTTCGTAAAGCTCGGGGTAGTTTATCAGCGCCGCCAGCAGTACCTTTTCCCGCAGCAGGCGCGATGTGCGGATAGGCTTGGCGGGCATGTTCAGCGGCCGGTACGGCGTATGCACGCCCGGCATTTGTTTTTTGAACATGCCGCCTTTGAAAAAACCGCCCGAATTGCCGCCCTTTTTACCTGTATTATTACTTAAGAAAACTTCATTAATCTTTTGATTTATTTCGTGAACAAAGAACTCTTGTACCGTCATATTGGCAATCTGGCGGGCGCGTTTTTCAAGCGCGCTGCGGAAGCCCGCCTTGGTCTCAGGCTGACTGAAATTGCGCCCCTTGCCTTCCTCCATCCACATCATATCGAAAATGCCGATGGCGTTATCCAGCACCCGCTGCATGGCGGATGCGCCGTCGTCTTTAATCAGACTATCGGGGTCGTGTTGCTCCGGCAGGAAGGCAAATTTTACAGAATAGTCAGGCTTCAGAATAGGCAATACCCGCTCCAGCGCCCGCGCGGCGGCCCGCTGGCCGGCGTTATCGCCGTCGAAGCATAGTACGGGTGCGCGGTTTTCTTCGGGCATCACGCGCCAGAGCTCTTCAATCTGACTTTCCGTAAGCGCGGTACCCAGCGGTGCGACAGCCCCGTTGAACCCGCCCTGCACCATCGCAATGACGTCCATATACCCCTCGACCACCACCACGGTTACACCGTCGCCAATCGATTTGCGCGCGCGCGACAGACCGTAGAGCATGCGGCCTTTGTGAAAGATTTCGGTTTCGGGCGAGTTGATATATTTGGGCGCGGATTTATCCGGCGGGCCGCCATGGCTTTCCGGCAGCACGCGGCCACCGAAGGCCACCACCCGCCCCTGCAAATCCTGCACCGGAAACATGACGCGCCCGCGGAAGAACGGATATAGCTCCCCCTTCGTGCGCTGGGATTCCCTGAACAGTCCGGCTTCTAGCATAGCCTCAAGGCTATAGCCCGCTTTTTGCAGGCTTTGCTTGAGAATAATATCTTCGCCCGGCGCAAAACCAAGGCGGAAGGATTTAATCGTTTCCACCGAAAGCCCGCGGGTGACAAGGTATTCCAAAATCTTTTTATTCTGCGGTGCATGCAGCTGCGCCTCATACCATTTCGCGGCATGTTCCATCAGGTCATAAAGCGACATCTGGCGCTGGAATTTTTTTTGCTCCGCCACCGTCGGCTTGGGCACCTGCATGCCCGCAAGACCCGCCAGATGTTCGATGGCATCCATAAACGACATATTGTCGTGGTTCATAACGAACCCGACCACGTCGCCATGCGCGCCGCAGCCGAAGCAATGATAAAACCCCTTCTGGTCATTCACGGTGAAAGAAGGTGTTTTCTCGCCATGGAACGGGCAGCAGGCTTTGTATTCGCGGCCGGCGCGCGTCAGCTTCACGCGCTTGCCCACAACATCGGACAGCGGCACGCGGGCGCGGATTTCATCAACAAAGGCCTTGGGCAGTGACATAGGCACTATTTATAGGGGTTTACGCGGCGGCTTCAATAACATTCAGTCACAAAAGCCGTGCATTTATTTACCAGAAACGCACATCAAACGGGTCCACGGGCTTCGGACGGCGCGACGGCGGGATAAGGTCGATTTCCGGCTCCACCTTCAGGATATCCGTTGCGAACTGGCGCAGAATATCCAGCATCGCGGTTTCCGTCGCCTTCAGGCGCACCTGCGCCCCGCCGGTTTCGGTCAGAAAGGCCTCGACATCGCTCACAAGCCTGTCACCCGTACCGCGCAGCTGCGGCCAGCGGCCGATGGCTTTGGCCAAATCCTGCGCGCGTTCATAAATCGTATCATCGCCCCGCCCCGTCAGCGTGATGGTGAAATCGAGCTTTTTGGCATCGTCGCGATTAACATCAGATTTTCGATTAAAATCTTTTCTCATCTTTTTGTTATCCCTTAAAAACCCTCTGCTTCACTTGCGCGGGCTTCATCACCGGTATATCTGTTTGCAGGGTGGTCGATTTTTTGCGGAATTCTTCTTCTGCCAACGAGATATATCTTTTTATTTCACGCATCAGATGAGGATTGCCGCTTTCCTCCGCCATTTTCAGCGGGGTGATAGCCGCATCGTATTTATGCGGCTTGGATGGGTCGGCGCCTGCGTACCACAAAAGCTCGACCAAATCAGACCGCCCCATCTGGCAAGCATGCAGCAAAGCCGTCGCGCCATGGCGGTTATAGGCATTGATATCGACCTTACTGGTTTTCAGCCAATTATCCAGCTTGTGCGGGTTACCATCCTTGACGATTTCGATAATATTAAAAACGTTGGATGCACGCGTGACTTCGTAAAGCACAGTATCCGCGTTTTCATCGCCCGTGCGGCTGTTGATATAGGCAAGGTCGGCGGCCATCTGGTCCGTCACGTCCTTTTTTTGTTTGTCGTCATAACTGGCAGCCAGCGGGTCTGCCCCCGCCGCCAGCAGCAGCTTGACCACGCCCAGTGGCGCCGCCGTGTCAATCGCCACGCGCAGCGGGCTTTTGCCGCCAACACCGGGCAAATTCACATCTGCACCCGCCTTCAAAAGGAAATCGACCATATCGGGATTGCTGCGCGCGACAGCGAGCGTCAGCGGCGTGTCGTCGTCTTCATCCCCCATATTGACAGATAGACCTGCCGCCACAAGCTGCGCAGCCGTTTTGACGCAGCCCGTCGATACGGCGGCCAGCAGCTGCATTTGCACGCTGGTTGTGATTTCGGCGCGCAGGGGCGCGATGTTGCACAAATCGGTCGGCATCTGGCAAAGCCCTGTTAAAAAAATAGCGGAGGCCACAGACTATGACGCGCCTGCAGCAGTGTCAATATTTATGAAAACGTTGGGAAAAAAGGGAATAAAAGCCGGATTTAAGCTTTCGGCGTCAGTCGCTCTTTGACCAGTGCGCTGACTTTCGAAAAATCGACCTGCCCGGTGTACTTGGACTTCATATCCGAAATCACCTTGCCCATATCCTTGATACCCGCAGCGCCGACGGCCTCAATCGCCGCGTCAATGGCCGCTTTAACCTCGTCTTCCGACAGCTGCGCCGGCAGGAAAGTTTCGATAACGCGGATTTCAGATGCTTCGCGCGCCGCAAGGTCGTCGCGCTTGCCCTGCTGGTACATTTTGATGGACTCATGACGCTGCTTAATCATCGATTGCAGCATGGCGAGGATTTCGTCTTCCGTAATCCCCTCCCAGTTGCCTTTGCCACGCGCGGCGATGTCGCGGTCTTTCATCGCGGCGATGATTAGCCGTAATGTCGAGACGGCGATTTCATCCTTCGCATGGAGGGATTGTTTAAGCTGTTCCTGAAATCGCGTCCTGAGCATGTGTTTCCTGCTTTTCGTCTGGCAAATATGTTGGTTTGTATGCTATGCCATGCAGTATCGAATTACAACACAGCAAACATCAGGGAAATCATGTTGTCAAAACAGCACTCCCCGAACCTGAATGCGGCCTTGCTTCTGGCAGACGGCAGTATTTTCAGGGGGAAAGGCATCGGCGCGCCCGGCATCACCGGCGGCGAGGTCTGCTTCAATACCTCCATGAGCGGGTATCAGGAAATCATGACCGACCCGTCTTATGCGGGGCAGATGATAACCTTCACCTTCCCGCATATCGGCAACGTGGGCGCCAACCGCGACGACCTTGAAGCCGAAGCGCCCTTCGCGCGCGGCATCATCCTGCGCGCCGATATCACCGCGCCGTCAAATTATCGCGCTGAAGAAGATTTCAATGCCTGGCTGGCGCGCGGCAACCTGACGGGCATCTGCGATATCGATACCCGCGCCCTGACCCGCCACCTGCGCGACAAGGGGGCACAGAACGGCGTCATCGCCTTCACGCCCGATAAAACGCCGGACATCGAGAAAATGCGTGAATACCTGCGCGCCCTGCCCGACATGAACGGGCAAGACATCGCGCGCACAGTGTCCTGCACCAATATATATGAATGGCATGAAACGCCCGCGCAGGCCGCCGCGCCGCATGTGGTTGTTATCGACTACGGCGTGAAGCGTAACATCCTGCGCTGCCTTGCGCGGCAGGATATGCGTTTGACGGTTGTCCCCTGCTCCACCACTTTTGACGCCATCATGGCGCTGAAACCGGACGGCATTTTTCTGTCGAACGGCCCGGGCGACCCGGCGGCCACCGGCGTTTATGCCGTGCCGGTTATCCAATCGCTGCTGCAAACAGGCATGCCGCTGTTCGGCATCTGCCTTGGGCACCAGCTGCTCGCCCGTGCGCTTGGCGGTGACACCCGCAAGCTGCCTTTCGGCCACCGCGGCGGCAACCATCCTGTCAAAGACCTCGAAACCGGCAAGGTTGAAATCACCAGCCAGAATCACGGTTTCCACGTCGTCCCGGAAAGCTTACCTGAAACGGCGGAAGTCACGCACCAAAGCCTATTCGACGGCACCAACGAAGGCTTGCGCCTGAAAGGCCGCCCCGTGTTTTCGGTGCAATATCACCCCGAAGCATCACCGGGCCCGCACGACAGCCACTATCTGTTCGAACGCTTCGCAGCCGCCCTGCAAATGCAAACGCGAAAACAGGCCGCCTGACATGACACCGGAGAGTGCAGCAGACAATCAAACGCCAAGCGCCGGCGCAAAAGCCGCCGCAAGCGTTTTTTCTGCTGCCGTTGTCGGCGTTTTCAGCTTGACGCTGTTTTTATCCGCCGCGTTGATGTTCGCCATCCAGCCTATGACAGGCAAGATGCTGCTGCCGCTGGTCGGCGGCACGCCTGCGGGCTGGATTGTCGCCATGGCGTTTTTTCAGGTCATGCTGCTGGGCGGCTACCTGCTGGCGCATGGACTTTCCAAACTCTCGCCGCGCATGCACGCGCTGTTTTATCTGGGCGCGCTTTCGCTCGGCATGTTCTTTTTTCCGGTGGACATCACGCAGCATGCGGCATCGCTGCCCGCAAGCCCGGGCGCTATCGATATTTTCAAACTGCTCTGCGCAAGCCTTGCCGTTCCCTTTATCGCGATTTCGGCAACATCTTCGACCATCCAGCGGCTCTTCACCGCAACGGGGCACAAAGCGGCACATGACCCCTATTTTCTTTATGTGGCCAGCAATATCGGCAGCCTTGCGGGGCTGCTGCTCTATCCGGTTGTGTTCGAACCGGCTTTCACCCTCAGCGCACAGGCAGGCTATACGACGTTTACCTACGCCGGTCTGATTATCATCGGCGTTTTTTGCCTGCTCCTCTCCCTGCTTGCGCCGCGCCGCGAAGGCGCCGCAACTGCCGCAGAGGCAGAACCTGCCGCACCGCTGCGGCTGTTCTCGCGCGAATGTATGGAATGGGCGTCGCTGGCCTTTATCCCCTCCAGCCTTTTGCTGGGCGTCACCATATATATAACAACCGACATCATGTCGGTACCGATGATGTGGGTTTTGCCGCTCGGGCTTTATCTTGTGACCTTCATGGTCGCTTTTTCGAACAAGCCTTGGGTGCCGCGCAGTCTTTTGCGCGATATGCTGCCCGCTGCGGCCTTCCTTTCCGTCCTTGCCATTTGCGTCATGCAAATGCCGTGGATGACGGATTGGGGCGGCATGGTTTTCCATCTGACGATTTTTACCGTCGTTGCCATGGCTTGCCACATTGAACTGGCAAACCGCCGCCCCCTCGGCGCACGCAGCCGCGACCTTACCGCCTATTACCTGATGATGTCCGTCGGCGGTGCATTGGGCGGGGTTTTCAATGCATTTGTTATTCCGGTGATTGCAGACAGGCTTATCGAATTTCCGCTGGTTCTCGCTGCCGCGCTTTTGCTGCATCCCGCCTTCTCTCTTAAAACCAGAACCGGAAAAGCCACCTTGGCCGCGCTGGTTTTGACGGCATTGACCTTGCCGGTCACGCCGCCGCAGATTTCGACAACTCCTCCGCAGGTTTTCGAAGCGGTCTTTTTCAGTATCAGCATTCTTTTTATCTTTTGCATTTTTTTCCGTAGTGTGCGCAAACATATCACAGCAAAAAACCTTATCCTGACAACGGCCATTCTGCTGTTCGCCGGACAATTCATCCAGATGCGCAAAAACCTGGTTTATAGCGACCGTAATTTTTACGGCACTATACGCATCTTCGACAGCCCCGTCGTGCATGCCAGCGACATGACCTATCAGATGCGCATGCTGCACCACGGCACCACCATTCACGGCGTTCAGGTTCTGTCGCCACCCAATCTGCGCACAGAACCGACGGCCTATTACACCAAACCAGGCCCACTTGGCGATATTTTTAATGTATTCCAACCGCAGGAAGTCGGCGCTATCGGCCTTGGTGCGGGCGTTCTCAGCTGCCACAGCGCGCCCGGACGGCATTTTACGTTTTTTGAAATCGACCCCGCCATGGAAACCGTGGCGCGTGAAAAATTCTTCTATCTCAAGGAATGCGCAAGCGAAAAGCCCCCCACCATCGTCATCGGCGACGGGCGTCTTGAAATATCCAAACAACCCGCAGGGGCGTTTGACCTGATTATCGTCGATGCGTTTTCGTCGGATTCAATCCCCGTACATCTCCTGACGCTCGAAGCTGTCATTGAATACATTTCCCGCACCAACCTTGGCGGCGCAGTGGCGTTTCACCTGTCCAACCGTTATTTCATGCTCGAAGACCGACTGGTCGCCATCGCCGAGCAGGCCGGGCTTCAGCACGCCTACCGTTTCGATTTCGATTTCAAGCGCGATGCAAACCTTCTTTTCCGCTACCCCAGCAAATGGCTGGTGATTTCGCGCGGCAACCTTGATGCGCTCAAGCGCACGAACGACGAATGGGTAAAATTAAAACCCGCCACCGGCAAAATATGGACGGACGATTATTCCGACCTGCTCAGCGCAATTTATCAGTTCTCACCGACAGCCGCCGCCA
>DDBY01000123.1 GCA_002334985.1 Micavibrio sp. UBA2020 | reverse complement strand
GACCAGGTTTTGTTCGGCGGTGAATCCGAAACGATTTTTCAGCGCGAAGGCCTGCTCGGCTTTTTGAAATACGAAACCGAAATGGCCGAAACGCCCATGCCCGAAGGCCCCTTCGCCAAGGTACTGTTCGTTATCGAGGCGCTCAAGGCCACCTTCCCCAAAGAAGATTGCCCGATTGAAACCTCGCTCGTCACCATGCGCAGCGGGCAGGCGCAAATCCGCCCCATGAACACGCTGATTGAATGGGGACAAATCGTCGATGGGGCGTATATGATTGGCCGCTCCAACCAGCAGGGCCCGAAATACGAGAAAGTCGATGTTCTGGCCGCCATTGGCGCCGACCTGTTTTTCGACGACCAGACGTATCATACGGAGCCCGCTTCGCGCGTTGTCCCCTCCGGCTATGTGCCGCAGAAATCTTGCCATAAGGCGGCCTGAGCCGCTTCCGTTTACGCCCCGCGCGAAAGCCTGTATGATGTTTTCCTGAACAATCAGGCGTAAAAACATGGCCCCCGCCGACAGCGACTTTACATTACAGCCAATGACGCAGGCGGAACTGAATGAAATCATCCGCAAGCATCACATGTTCCGCACCGCCAAACCGGGCGGCGCGCGCGCCGTGGTGCGCGACCGCGACCTCAGCGGCCTCAACTTCACAGGGCAAGACCTGTCGCAATCCGATTTCACCGGCTGCATCATGTATGGCGCGACGATGGCCAATGCATCGTTCGAAAGTGCAACGCTTTTCGGCTGCGACCTGCGCAGTGCAAATATGCGCGGCGCAAAACTTGTCCGCGCGGATTTGCGCGGGGCGGATGTGGATGGTGCCGACCTCAACAAAGCCGACCTGACCGGCGCCGACCTGCGCGAAGGTAAAACCATCGTCAAGCGCAAGGTCAAACGCGAAGAAGACCAGTATTCCAAAGCCGCCGAAGCGGGCATCGTTCATTTCACCGCCAGCGACATGACCGAGGCTGTTCTTGCCGATGCCACCGCCATCAACGCCGATTTCACCGATGCGCGCATGGAAAGCAGCGACCTTGATGGCGCCAACCTGAAAGGCGCGGTGCTGCGCGGCGCGGATTTGACGAACAGCAGCCTGAAGCAGGCCGACCTGCGCGATGCCGATTTTTCCTACGCCACCATGACCGGCGCGGATATGCAGGACGCGGAAAAATCCGGCAGTACCTTCACCCTCACCCTGACGGCGGAAACCGTCGGCAAGGACATTGAAGAATTCGAGCTTACGCTCGATGAAATGGTGCTCAAACATATCGAATGGGTGGCGACGGCGGGGCGCAACGGCGTGCAGCTGGTACTCAGCAACGTCGATATGCGCAAGGCAGGCACGCTTTCGGCACAACGCCTGACGGCTATCAAGGCGCATAACGCCACTTTCGCCGAAATGGATTTGCGCGGGATTGAAATGCAGGCTGCGGGGCTGGACGGCTCTGATTTCAGGAAATGCCGCCTTGGTAACAGCGATTTGCGCGGCAGCCGCTTTACAGGTTGTTTGATGAACCGTGCCGATTTCCGCCTCGCCAATATGAACCCGTTGAACATCCGGCCGCGTGACGGCGAATCCGAATATCAGCTGCCCTGCCGTTTCGACGCCGCTTCGCTGCGCTACGCGCATTTTGCGGGGGCGCGGCTGATGGATGCGAATTTCAAACGCGCAGACCTGACAGGCGCACAATTCACCGATTGCGACCTGCGTAATGCCGATTTCACAGGCGCCAAGCTGACGGGGGCGGCGTTCGAAAACGCCATTCTGGACGGCGCGCTTTTCGACGAAGGCAAAGGCCCCGCCCGCACGGCGCACGAAGAATAAATTTATAGATTATGGATATTAAATAACCCTGCGCCGGACTTTCTGCACAGCGCCGCTTGGGGTATAAATACCTATGCCCATACGCCATCTGCCAGATACGCTGATTAACCAAATCGCCGCCGGCGAAGTTATCGAGCGCCCCGCCGCCGCCGTCAAGGAATTGGTGGAAAACGCGATTGACGCGGGTG
Organism: Micavibrio sp. UBA2020; assembly: GCA_002334985.1. Classification (GTDB taxonomy): domain Bacteria; phylum Pseudomonadota; class Alphaproteobacteria; order Micavibrionales; family UBA2020; genus UBA2020. The sequence goes on along the minus strand of DDBY01000123.1, from coordinate 14,725 downwards.
CCGCGCGCATCGAAGTCGTTATCCGCGATGGCGGCGCCAGTTTGATTGCCGTCACCGACGATGGCATCGGCATGACGGCAGACGAACTGGCCATGGCGGTTGACCGCCATGCGACATCGAAACTGCCGGATGATGACCTCGTGCATATCCAGTCGCTCGGCTTTCGCGGCGAAGCGCTGCCATCCATCGGCGCCGTCAGCCGCCTTAGCATCACCAGCCGCCCGCGCAGCCAGCCGGACGACGGCGCATCGGTCATTGTGGTCGATGCCGGACGCAAGCACCCCGTCGCCCCCGCCGCGCTGTCGCAGGGCACGAAAATCGAAGTGCGCGATCTTTTCTACGCCACGCCCGCGCGTCTGAAATTCCTGAAATCGCCGCGCACCGAAATGCAGGGCGTGCGCGATGTGCTGGAACATCTGGCGATGGCCTATCCCGACATTCATTTCCGCATGCTCAGTGACGAGCGTGAAGTGATGGATTTGCCCGCCGCCAAGGGGGATTTGTTCACCCGCCGTCTTGACCGCCTGCGCCAGATTATGGGGCGCGATTTCGCCGAAAACGCGCTGCGTATCCATGCGGAGCGCGGCGATATTAAACTCAGCGGTTACGCCAGCCTGCCGACGCTGAACCGCGGCACGGCGCAATACCAGCATTTCTTTGTCAACGGCCGCCCCGTGCGCGACAAGCAGATTATAGGTGCGGTACGCGGCGCCTATGCCGATTTCCTCGCCTATGGCCGCCACCCGATGCTGTGCCTGTTTCTGGACGTGCCGCCCGAACAGGTCGATGTCAACGTGCACCCCGCCAAATCCGAAGTACGTTTTCAGGATGGCGCGATTGTGCGCGGCCTTATCGTTGGCGGGCTGAAACACGCGCTCGCCGATGCGGGGCATCTGGCCTCGACCACCGTTGCGCAGGAAACGCTGCAAGCTTTCCAGACACACCCCGCCGCACCTGCCGGCGGAAATACGCTGTGGGATGGCGAATACCGCCAGCAAAGCGCAGGATACAAGCACCTCAAAGGGCTTGAGGGCGCGCCCTATAGCGGCACGGCCTTCGCCGCGCGCACGCCGGAGCTGCCGGATATGCCGTCCGCCCCCTCCGCGCGCCTGCATGTGGTGGCACCACCCGCGCAGGAAACGCTGGAACACCCGCTTGGCGCGGCCTGTGCGCAAATACATGAAAACTACATCGTCGCGCAAACCCGCAATGGCCTCGTCCTCGTTGACCAGCACGCGGCGCATGAGCGTATCGTGTACGAAAAAATGAAAGCCGCGCTTGAATCCGGCGGCATTGCGCGTCAGGCGCTTTTGCTGCCCGAAGTAGTCGAGCTGGACGCGCGCGCCGCCGAAGCATTGCTGGAGCGCAAGGACGAACTGGCCGAGCTGGGCCTTTCCCTCGAAAGTTTCGGCGGCAATGCCGTTGCCGTGCAGGAAGTGCCCGCGCTTCTGGGCGGTACGGACGTACAAAAACTCGTGCGCGAGCTGGCCGATGACATCGCGGGATATGGCACAGCGGAGCCTTTGCGCGAAAAGCTTTATGAAGTCTGCTCCACCATGGCCTGCCACGGCTCCGTGCGCTCCGGCCGCCGCCTGACAGCGGATGAAATGAACGCGCTACTCCGCCAGATGGAACAGACACCCCATGCCGGCCAGTGCAACCACGGCCGCCCGACCTATGTCGAGCTGAAACTCGGCGACATCGAAAAACTGTTTGGAAGGAAGTGACATGAGCACGCCCGCCGCGCAAACACCCGCCCCCGTCGATATGACGGAAATGAAAAAAATCACGCAGTTCGTTTATATCGTCCTGATGGCGGGCATGGCAGGGCAATTTATGCTTGTCACCATCGCGCCCGCCTCCGTCGCGATTTTATGCGCGGTTGTCTATGCCTATATCAAACGCAAGGAACTGAAAGACACATGGCTTGAAAGCCATTACCGCTGGATGACCCGCAGCTTCTGGATTGGCGGCGCGGTATATCTGCCCGTCGCCACCATCGCGCTGTCTATTTTTCAAGGGCTTTTTGTTGATTTGCAGCCGATGTACGCCGCGATGTACGAAGGCGAAAAAGACGTCATGGTTCTGATGAAACTGGCCTACGAAAGCAACGAGCGCATGATATTCTTCTCCACGCTCACCATGCTGGGTGTTTTCGCGCTGTGGTGGTCGGTGCGCTGTTTTATCGGCCTTTATCACCTGCGCAAGAACGAAGCCGTGCCCGAAGTTACGCGCTGGCTGTAGCTTCGCCCCCCTTCATCAGGAACAGGAATTTTTCAACGGCGGTCAGTTCACCCTCGATACGTTCGAGCCTTTTGCGCGCGATAGCATCTTCGCCCCATTTTTCCAGCTGGAAAATTTCATCCACCGCTGCGGCGTCATAGGCTTGCGCCGCGCCAATCCGCCCCGCCGCCATGCAAAGCGCGATAACGGCAGAGCCCGTCACGCCCGTCACCACCTGTGCCGCTGTAAAACGCGCGGCATCAAGATTTGCAACAATATCAGCTATTTTTTTGAGAGAATCCGCGGGCTGCTCCACATACTGGATACCCTTGACCGGCTGCAGAACAACGCCGTATTCATCCTGCAACCATCCCAAAAGCGGATGCCAGAGGTTTTCCTGCCGCGCAACCAGCTCCGCCGGATTAAGCGCCAGATAGCACACAAGGTCGGATGAGGCGTATTTGACAATCTCCGCGTTCATATCCGCGCGCTCGTGGCTGTCTGCCTTGTCTATCATGGTGCAAACAAGCTGCGTCAGTGGCATGCTGGCGGTGACAATCTCCCCGTCTTGCGCATCCCACTCCGCCGCCATCGCCGCCGCCAGCGCAGCCGAGGGAACAAGCACCGGATGCCTAAGCGGCGTGCGCAGCGTCTGCCCGTCCAGGCGCACTGTATAGCCGCCGGGGGCGGTGCCGCCCTGCGCCTGTTTGTAGAATTTTTTCATTATTCGATATCCTCGAACGGGTCGCCTTTGGCGTTGTCGGGGAAGCCGAAATATTTGAGCGTTTTTTTCATGTCCGGCCCGACAGGCGCCGTGATGTCGATTTTTTTGTTCGTCACGGGATGGCGGAATATCAGGCGGCGCGCATGCAAATGCAGCGCCTCCGGCAAATCGGGGTTTTCGGACAGCAGCGTCTGCGCGGGGTCGTATTTGAAATCACCCAACAGCGGGCAGCCCATTTCCGCCGCATGCACGCGTATCTGGTGCATGCGTCCGGTGCGCGGCCAGAACGCGACCAGCGCCACGTCGCGCCCTGCGTTCTCCAGCACCGTGTAGAACGTCAGCGCCATCTTGCCGTCTTCGTCATCGACGGCGCGCACACGCTCCTCCCCGCCCTCTTTGACCTTGGCGAGGGAGCTTTTGATTTTACCCTGATACATTTCCGGCGTCGGCGCCGTAATCGCCCAGTAGTATTTGCGCAAATCGCGGCCTTTGAACATATCGCCCAGCGCGCGTGCGGTTTTGGGGTTTTTCGCCAAAAGCATCACGCCCGTGGTGTCTTTATCAAGACGGTGCACCAGATGCGGCTTGTGCCCGCTTTTGTCAGCCAGCGCAAGCATCATGTCATCGACATTCTTGCCGACCTTCGACCCGCCCTGCGATGCAAGACCTGCGGGCTTGTTGATGGCAATCAGATAGGCATCTTCGTAAAGAATGATGGATTTCAAAAACGCGGCGTCTTTTTCGGATACCTGTTTTTGTTTTTTAGCGGGTGCATCTTCAAAAAACAGTTGCGGCGGCAGGCGCACGGATTGCCCTTCGCTGAGACGCGCATCGCCCTTGGCGCGTTTGCCGTCGATACGCAATTGCCCCGTACGCAGGATTTTCTGCGTATCGCCGAAGCTGAGATGCGGGAATTTTTTCTTCAGCCAGCGGTCAAGGCGCTGCCCGTCGTCGTTTTCACCGATAACGATAATATTGTTATTCTGTTCAGACATCAGCCGATAACCCCGCGCATGATATAAACGCCGCCGAACACGCCCGCGACGCAAAAAACAACCGACGCCAGCGCATAAAGCCCCGCCGCCACAATATGGCCGGTTTCGGCCAGTTTCAAAACTTCGACCGAAAAGGCCGAAAACGTGGTAAAGCCGCCCAGAACGCCCGTGGTCAAAAACGCGCGCATTTCAGAAGACGCCTGCCCCTTGAGCGCGAAATATTCAATCACCGCGCCGATTATCAGGCAGCCGATAACATTCACCGCAAACGTCGCATAGGCAAACGACGGCCCGAACAGGCGCATTTCCCCCACAACAAAAAAATGCCGCATGACAGCGCCAATGCCGCCGCCCGCGAAAATAGCCAGCGCTATATTCATGCGCCCCCCTTGTCACGGCGAAGCTTGTCCCAGTATTCGATGCGTTTTTTCAGTTCACGTTCGAACCCGCGCTCGACCGGCGCATAAAAACGCTGGCGCGGCATGTCGTCTGGGAAATAGTTTTGCCCCGAAAATCCCTCTGCCGTGTCGTGGTCGTAGTTATAATCGCGGCCATAGCCGATTTGTTTCATCAATTTTGTGGGCGCATTCAAAATATGCGCAGGCGGCATCAGGGAGCCTGTTTCCGCCGCCGCCGATTTCGCCGCCTTATACGCCACATAGGCCGCATTCGATTTCGGCGCGGTGGCCAGATAAACCAATGCCTGCGCCAGCGCCAATTCCCCCTCCGGACTGCCGAGGCGCTCGTATGTATCCCACGCCGAAAGCGTCACGGGCATTGCCTGCGGGTCGGCAAGGCCGATGTCTTCAACCGCCATGCGCACCATACGGCGCGCGATATAACGCGGGTCTTCGCCCCCCTCCAGCATGCGGCAAAACCAGTAAAGCGCCGCATCGGCATCCGAGCCACGCACGGATTTATGTAGCGCGCTGATAAGGTTGTAATGACTGTCGTCCGCCTTGTCGTAGAGAGGGGCGCGTTTTTGCACCAGCTTGGTCAGCGCCGCGACATCAAGCGCGCCTTTTTTCTGTACCTGAAAAATCTGTTCGGCCAGACCGAGCAAATAACGCCCGTCGCCGTCCGCCATATTCACCAGCGCCGCGCGTGCCTCCGGCATCAAGGGGAGCGGACGGTTCATTTGTTGCTCGGCGCGGCGCAGCAGGGTCTCGAGCGCTTCGCCTTCCAGCCGCTTCAGAACCAGCACCTGACAGCGCGACAAAAGCGCGGCGTTCAATTCAAACGACGGGTTTTCCGTCGTTGCGCCGACCAGCACGATGGTGCCGTCCTCGACATGCGGCAAAAACGCGTCCTGCTGTGATTTGTTAAAGCGGTGGATTTCGTCCACAAAAAGCAAAGTACCCCGCCCCATGCGGCGGCGGTGCTGCGCACTTTCGAATACCTTGCGCAAATCGGCAACACCCGTAAAAATCGCGGAAATCGCTTCGAAATGCAAATCGGTATGCTGCGCCAAAAGCCGCGCCAGCGTGGTCTTGCCGCAGCCGGGCGGCCCCCAGAAAATGATGGACGACATGCGCGCCGCATCAATCATGCGCCGCAGCGGCGCATCGGCGTCATGCAGCAGATGGTCCTGCCCCACGACATCGTCCACGCTTTGCGGACGCAAAAGGTCTGCCAGCGGGCGCGGCGCGGATTTGGCCGCGCTTTCCGCATCGCCTGCGGGTATGTCGAAAAGACCGCTCATAGCGTAATCATCAGGTTCATCACCTGTGCCCCGCGCCGCAGCTGCACCTGCCAGCGGCGAATGTTTTGGGAGGCGCCCAGCGCCGCCTTCAGCTCCGTCATCGACGGGATATCCGCGCCATTCAGCATCTGGATAATATCGCCCGTGCGCAAGCCCAGACGTGCCGCGGGCGTGCCCGCCGCGACCTCTATCACCGCAACGCCCTCGCTGTCGTCCGGCAAGTCGATTTCATCTGCGAGTGCAGGTGACAGGTTGCCCAGCGTCGCGCCGGAAAGCGGATTATTGCCGCTGACGGTCATCGCCTGGCGCGGCGGTATTTCGGGCGCGGCTTCGGCTTTCATTTTCACATCGAACGATTTCCCCGCGCGCGATACCATCAAATGGATATCCCCGCCGACAGGCACCGTGGCGAGGCGGAATTTGAGCGCTTCGGGGTCCTGAATATCATGGCCGTTGATGCTGAGAATAACATCGCCAATCCGGATGCCCGCCTTTGCGGCCGGCCCCTTGGGGTTGACGCGGTTAATCAGCGCCCCGCGCGCACGGTTAAGGCCGAGGGTGGCCATCATATCCGACGTCACCGGCTGCCCCGAAAGCCCTGTCCACGGGCGCACCAGTTTGCCGCCGCGGTTGGATGCGTCAATCACCGTGCGCACCATATTCGCAGGCACCGCAAAACCAATACCGACGGAGCCGCCATCGCGCGTGAAAATCATGGTATTGATACCCATCAGGCGTCCCTGCATGTCAATCAACGCACCGCCGGAATTGCCGGGGTTGATGGCCGCATCGGTCTGGATGAAATAGCGGTAGTCCATATACCCGCCCATGCCCGTGCGTGCGGTTGCGGAAACGATGCCGCTGGTCACCGTCTGCCCGACGCCGAAGGGATTGCCGATGGCCAGCACAAGGTCGCCGACCTCAATCGCGTCGCTGTCCGCCAGCGGCAGCGCGGCGAGTTTTTCGCCTTTGGGGTCGATGCGCAAAATGGCCAAATCTGTTTTTTCATCGACAAGAACTTTTTCGGCATCAAATTCGCGTCCGTCTTGCAGCACGACGGTGATTTCGGTTGCGCCCTTGATAACATGCGTGTTCGTCGCAATCTGTCCCGCGGGGTCAACAATCACGCCGGAGCCGAGGGAGTTCTGTATCCGCTCCCGCACCGGCCCGCCCATGTCGTTGCCGAAGCCCTGACCGAAAAACTGGCCGAAAAACGGGTCGTTGAACAGCGGGCTGATAACGCGCATGCGCTCGCGCACCACACGCTTGGCGTAAATGTTCACAACGGCGGGCGCGCTTTTTTTGACCAGTGGCGCGAAGCTCATCTGGATATCCGCGCGCGTCTGCGGCACTTCCTGCGCCAAAGACGGCACAGCCGCAGCCAGCGCCAGCAGCAAGCCGGAGAAAAGCGAAAGAAGCAGGTTTTGTTTTTTGGCTTTTGTCATTTTACCACTCCCATCCATAGGCGGTTTCTTCCAGCTGTTTGCCGCCGATATCTATCATCTTGCGCCCGAGCACCCGCCCGCCGATATGCCGGTAAAAACCGGCCGCGGGATTATCCCTCAGCACCCAAAGATACAGGCCGTTTATACCACAGGCGGCAAGGCTTTGTCGTGCCGTGTCGAACAAACGGCGGCCAAGCCCGCCCCCTTGTGCGGATTTGAGCAGATAGAGGGCATATACCTCCCCCGCATACCCCTCAAACCGCTCCCGCGCAGCACCGCAGCTGATAAACCCGCAAGCCGCGCCTGCCCCGCCCGCAGGAAGGGCTGTAAAGACCGCCGAGGGGCTTTCGAGCGCTTCCAGCTGTCCAAGCCAGCGCTGCGTGCGCTCTGCCGTGTCAAGCCCCGCCAGATGGCTTTCCGGCACGATACCCTGATAGCTCTCCCGCCAGCTCTGGACATGCACGGCGGCAATGGCGGCCGCATCGGCCGCGGCGGCCTGCCGGATATCAAAATGCACAGCGTCAAAATGCGGCATAAAAAAAACCTCCCCCGTTTGGCGGGAATGAAAAAGGGCGGGTAAAAAACCCGCCCTTTTTATAGCTCTTTAAAAATCCGTCCGGAAGATTAACCGGCGACGGCTTTTTTCTTTTTCGGCTTGGAGGTTTTCACCGGCTCGCCTGCTTCGTGCGCTGCCTTCATGTTGTCGGCAACGGCTTGCTGGCCGCTGTCTTTGCCTTTGGCAGAGCGGTCGCGGTCAACCAGCTCGATAATCGCGCGGGGCGCGTTATCGCCGTAGCGGAAGCCAGCTTTCAGCACGCGGGTGTAACCACCGTTGCGGTCTGCATAACGTTCGCCAAGCACGTCGAACAGTTTTTTGACTTGTGTTTCGTCGCGCAGGCGGGACATCGCCAGGCGGCGGTTTGCAAGGCCACCTTTTTTGCCGAGGGTGATGAGGCGGTCAACGAAACCGCGCAGTTCTTTCGCCTTCGGCAGGGTGGTCACGATTTGCTCGTGCTTGATAAGAGCCGCAGCCATGTTCGCGAACATCGCACGACGGTGTTGGGTTTTGACGCCGAGTTTACGGCCGGAATTACCATGACGCATGGTTACGTCTCCTTCTTTACGTTACGCTTCACGCATGAAGCGGATTGTGTATGCGATACCCTGCAAAGCAACAGCAGCACCGCTCGGGGGAACCTTCCCCCACCCGCCCCTTGAACAGCCAAGAAACGGGGGTAGTCCTTAGAAGTCCTTGCCTGCTCAGAACGGCTCTTCGAGCTTGCGGGCGAGGTCTTCAATGTTTTCGGGCGGCCAACCTTCGACTTTCATGCCGAGGTGCAGACCCATGTTCGTCAGAACTTCTTTAATCTCGTTCAGCGATTTACGGCCGAAGTTGGGCGTGCGCAGCATGTCCGCTTCGGTTTTCTGGACGAGGTCGCCGATGTAAACGATGTTGTCGTTTTTCAGGCAGTTTGCGGAACGTACAGACAGTTCCAGCTCTTCGACCTTGCGCAGCAGATGGCGGCTGAAGGGCAGTTCGTCTTTGCTCTCTTCTTTGGCAACCGCGGTCGGCTCCTGGAAGTTGACGAAAGCTTGCAGCTGGTCTTGCAGGATGCGCGCTGCGTAGGCAACTGCATCTTCAGGACGAACCGTACCGTTGGTTTCGAGGTCCAGCGACAGTTTGTCGTAGTCGGTGATTTGGCCGACGCGGGTATCTTCGACTTTGTAGGATACTTTGCGCACGGGGGAGAAGATGCTGTCCACCGGAATGATACCGATGGGGGCGTCTTCGTGACGGTTTTGCGCAGCGGGGCGATAGCCTTTGCCGGTGGAAACCGTCAGTTCCATGCCAAGTTTCACTTTGTCGCCGAGCGTGCAAATGACGAGGTCGGGGTTGACGATTTCAACGTCAGCCGTTTGCTCAATCATGCCGGCGGTGACTTCGCACGGACCTTCCGCGTTCAGGCGCAGTTTCTTGCTGCCTTCAGCGTGCATACGGATGGACAGGCCCTTGATGTTGAGGACGATGTCGGTCACGTCTTCGCGGACGCCGGGGATGGACGAGAACTCGTGCAGGACGCCGTCGATACGGATAGCCGTTACAGCAGCACCTTGCAGCGAAGACAGCAGAACGCGGCGCAGCGCGTTGCCGAGCGTCAGGCCATAGCCACGCTCCAGCGGTTCGACAACGATGGTGCCGAAGCGGCTGGGGTCTTTGTTGGTGCTGACGTCAACGCGGTTCGGTTTAATCAGCTCTTGCCAGTTTTTCTGTATCAAGATACGCCTCTTTTTGCCTGAATGTTTGAAACAAGAATTCCGTTAAAAGCCAGTCGGTAAAGCACGGGCGCGCGCCCCCGGGAAAAGGCGCGCAGGCCCATTGCCCTATTCTTATACGCGACGGCGTTTACGCGGGCGGCAGCCGTTGTGCGGAACCGGCGTAATGTCCTGGATGGACGAAATGCCGAAACCGACGGACTGCAGGGCGCGCAGTGCGGATTCGCGGCCCGAACCCGGACCCTTCACCAGCACTTCCAGCGTTTTCATGCCGTGTTCCTTGGCTTTCTTGCCGGCATCTTCCGCCGTAACCTGCGCCGCATAGGGCGTAGATTTGCGGGAGCCTTTGAAGCCGAGGTGGCCGGCAGACGACCAGGAGATGGTGTTGCCTTGCGCGTCGGAAATCGTCACGATCGTGTTGTTGAACGTGGAGTTCACATGCGCAATGCCAGCCGTGATGTTCTTGCGCTCTTTTTTGCGCGTTCTGGCTGCTTTGTCTTGTTGTGCTTTTGCCATTCTTATTGTCCTTCAGGGCGCTAATTATTTCTTGGTGGCGATTTTCTTGCCGGCGATGGTCTTGCGCGGACCTTTGCGCGTACGCGCATTGGTACGGGTGCGCTGGCCACGGACGGGCAAGCCCTTACGGTGACGCAGACCACGGTAGCAACCGAGGTCCATCAAACGCTTGATGGTCATGGCGACGTCGCGGCGGAGTTCACCTTCGACTTTGTAGCTTGCCTTGATTTCATCACGAATGCGGTTCAGCTCATCTTCGGTCAGCGCGTTCACGCGCGTGTGCCACGCAACGTTCGCCGCTTCAAGAATCTTGTTTGCACTAGTACGGCCAATACCATGGATGTACGTCAGCGCAATGCCGACGACTTTTTCTGTAGGTATATTGACACCTTCGATACGTGCCACGCTTTATCTCCCGGGTTAGATGTATAAAAAACAGACTCTGCCCAAGAAAGGGCAAAGCTGGCGCATTATAGGGGTCACAAAACAAACGTCAACACGATATTTACCCTATTTCAGGTGAAAACGGTGTTTTTTGACTCCAAAGCCCTTTTTACAGGCAAAATCAGCCCATTTTAGGGGGCTGAATCTTGTCACAGCCCTTGTTCGGGCACAAAACGGCCTCGATTTGGGCGGTGACAGCGGCCATTTCGGCCATACCGTCCACAGTTTTGAGCATCCCGAGTCTCTCGTAGAACGGGAGAATCGGTGCGGTCTGGCTGTGGTAGGTTTCAAGGCGGCTGCGTACCGTTTCCGCGTTATCGTCGGAACGGCGGGTGAAGCTGTCCTCAGCACCGCACGAATCGCACGCGGCGGGGTCGTGTGGCGGCTTGAATTTGTCGTGGTACCCTTCCCCGCATTTGCCGCAGGTGAAGCGGCCGGAAATACGCTCGACCAGTTTATCGTCATCAACTTCCATCTGTACGACAGCGTCGAGTTTGATGCCTTTTTCCTTGAGCATTTTCTCGAGCGCTTCGGCCTGCGCGACGCTGCGCGGGAAACCGTCGAGAATAAAACCGTTTTTGCAATCCGGCTGGTCGAGGCGTTCGGAAATCATGCGGATGGTGATTTCATCCGGCACCAGCTTGCCCGCATCGAGAATCTGGCGGATTTCACCGCCCAGAGGGTCGTTCGGGTCTTTGACACGCGCGCGGAACAGGTCGCCGGTGGAAATCGCCACCACGTTATGCTTCTCGGTAAGGAGGCGCGCTTGCGTGCCCTTGCCCGCCCCTGGCGGCCCGATGAGAATCATGCGCAGCGGCTGTGTCATTATTTCCGGCTCCCTCTGAGTTTCGATTTCTTGATAAGACCTTCGTACTGGTGCGCAATCAGGTGAGAGTGGATTTGCGCAACCGTATCCATCGGCACCGTAACGGCAATGAGAAGGCTGGTACCGCCCAGCGCGAACGGCAGGCCGTAATGCGAAATCAAGAATTCCGGCAGCAGGCACACAAAGGTCAGATAGGCCGCGCCGATGACCGTGATGCGGGTCAGGATTTTATCCAGATATTCCGCCGTCGATGCGCCGGGGCGAATGCCCGGAATAAAACCGTTCGACTTGCGCAGGTTGTCCGCCGTCTCGTCGGGGTTGAAAACAATCGCGGTGTAGAAGAACGCAAAGAACACGATAAGACCGCCATAAAGCGCCATATAAGCCGGCTGGCCATGCGCCAGATAGCGCGACAGCGTATCAATCCATTCAACGCCGGAGCCGCTGATACCCGTGAACTGCACAATCGACAGCGGCATCAGCAGCAGCGACGACGCGAAGATGGCAGGGATAACGCCCGCGGTGTTGAGCTTGAGCGGCATGTGGCTTGTTTCCCCGCCCGACATGCGGTTGCCGCCCACCATGCGTTTGGGATATTGCACCACAACGCGGCGCTGCGCGCGCTCCATGAACACGATGAAGGTCAGCACAACAGCCACCATCGCAGCGATGAGGATAATACCGACAGCCGTCATGTCGCCCGTGCGCGCGAGTTCCAGCACCTTCGCCACTGCCTTCGGGATACCCGCAACGATACCGCAGAAGATGATAAGCGAAATACCGTTACCGACGCCGCGCTGAGAAATCTGCTCGCCCAGCCACATCAGGAACACCGTACCGCCCACAACCGTAATGATGGTGGTAACGCGGAAGAACATACCCGGGTTGATAACCGCAGAGCCGCCGGCAGAGCTGGAAAGATTTTCAAGCCCGACAGCAAGGCCGTATGCCTGAATAGCCGCGAGAATAACCGTGCCGTAGCGCGTGTATTGATTGAGGCGTTTGCGTCCCGCCTCGCCTTCTTTTTTCATCGCTTCGAGCGCCGGATTCATCGACGTCATAATCTGCATGATGATGGAGGCAGAAATGTACGGCATGATGTTGAGCGCAAGAATACTCATACGCTCGAGCGCACCGCCCGAAAACATGTTGAACATGTCAAGCACGCCGCCGGATTTGGAGCTGAAAATATCATTCCACGCCGAAGGATCGATACCCGGCAGCGGAATATGCGTGCCCACGCGGTAAATCAGCAAGGCGACCAGCATGAACCACAGGCGCTGTTTCAGCTCCTGCGCTTTCGAAAACGCGCCGAAGTTAAGATTGGACGTGAATTGCTCGACGGCGGAGGCCATGTTTTTGTTTTTCCCTCTGAGACCTTGGCCATACCGCTGAAACCCGAAAAGCCGGCGGGGCAAAACAAGCCGCGCGGGGCATCCGGAGGGGCATTGCGCCCGTGGGATGGCAAGGATGTAAACCGAGTAAATTTATGCCCGTCAAAGGCAAAGGGGTCAAGACATTATGCAGTGCTGTCTTGACCCCTTTTGATTATGTGTATTACCGATAGTCGTATCTGTTAGAGCAGATTATTTCTTACCGGTTTTGGCAGCGGCCGTTGCAGCGGCCTGGCGGCGCTGCTCTTTTTTGGGCAGCTTGCCTTTCAGCAGCTTGTTTTCTTTTACGGGCAGCAGCTCGACTTTGCCGCCGGCTTTTTCAACAGCCGCGACAGCAGCAGCCGACGCGCGCGTGGCAACAACCGTTACTTTGGTTTTCAGCTCGCCCTTGCCCAGCAGGTTCAGACCGTCCAGCTCCTTGCTCAGGATACCGGCTTCGATAAGCGCGCTCAGGTCCACCGGCTTGGCGGCGGAAAGCTTTTTGCTGTCGATGCCTTTCTGGATGCAGGAAAGGTTGATGATGGCGTAGGTCTTCGCGTTGACGTTTTTGAAGCCACGCTTCGGCATACGGCGTATCAGGGGCATCTGGCCACCTTCGAAGCCTTTGATGGCGACGCCGGTACGCGCTTTCTGACCTTTGACACCACGGCCGGAGGTCTTGCCTTTACCCGAACCGATACCACGACCCAGCAATTTCGTACGCTTGCGGGCGCCGGCATTGTCTCTGAGTTGATTGAGTTTCATTGTATTGTTCCTTATCTTTCTCGAGACGCTTAGGCGGCTTCTTCAACCTTGACCAGATGCTTCACGGCGTTAATCATGCCGCGCACTTCCGGGCTGTCCTGCAGCAGCTTGCTGCGGTTCAGCTTGTTGAGGCCGAGGCCTTTCAGCGTTGCATGCTGTGCCTGGATACGACCGGCGCCGCTTGCAATCTGGGTTACTTTCAGCATTTTGCCGGATGCAGCTTTTGCCGCTTTTTTCGGTGCTGCTTTTTTCGCAGCGGGCTTTTTAGCTTCAGACATCTGCTTGCTCCTTCACGTCACCTTTGCGGCCGAGAACTTCGTTCACGCGGCGGCCACGGCGGGCAGCCACCATGCGGGGGCTTTCCATTTTCTGGAAGGCTTCAAGTGCAGCCTTCACCATGTTGTAGGGGTTCGAAGAGCCGAGCGATTTCGCAACGACGTCCTGAATGCCCAGAACTTCGAATACAGCGCGCAGCGGACCGCCGGCGATGATACCCGTACCGGGAACGGCACTGCGCAGGCGAATGCTGCCGCCGCCGAAGCGTGCTTCGACGTCATGGTGCAGCGTGCGGCCTTCGCGCAGGGGAACGCGGATCATGCTGCGTTTCGCCTGCTCGGTTGCCTTGCGGATAGCTTCGGGAACTTCGCGTGCTTTACCGGAGCCTGCGCCGATGCGGCCACGGCCGTCACCGACCACGACCAGCGCAGCGAAAGCCATACGGCGGCCGCCCTTGACGGTTTTAGCAACGCGGTTGATGGCGACGAGACGCTCGACGACTTCTGCGCCCGCCTCTGCATCCTTTTCGCGCGGCTCTCTTTGACCTTTAGGAGCTTTTTCAGCTTTTGCCATTGTCTATATCCTTTTCTAAATCAGAACGAGAGGCCGGCTGCGCGTGCAGCTTCTGCCAGTGCTTTGACGCGGCCATGGTAGGAATAGCTACCACGGTCGAAAGCGACGCTCTCAACGCCTACCTTCTTCGCACGTTCGGCAACCAGCTTGCCCACAGCTTCCGCAGCGGCTTTGTCTGCCGTCTTCTTCAGCGACTTGCGCAGATCGGTATCGACCGTCGATGCAGCGGCGATAGTTACGCCTTTCACATCATCGATAATCTGAGCGTAGATATGCTGACCCGAGCGATGCACGGAAAGGCGCGGACGCAGGTTCTTCTCGGAGGCCTTTTTGATGACCTTGCGAACGCGCCACGAGCGGCGTTGCTTGGAGGTCGGTTTTTGAATGACGATAGCCATGTTACCCTCGATTACTTCTTCTTGCCTTCTTTACGGAGGATGCGGCGTCCTTCGTAGTTGATACCTTTGCCTTTATACGGCTCCGGACGCTTCATCAGGTACAGCTCCGCAGCAACCTGACCGACTTTTTGCTTGTCGATGCCGGAAATTTCGATTTCCGTCGGCTTCGGCACTTTCATTTCGATGCCAGC
>DDBY01000141.1:19622-24082 GCA_002334985.1 Micavibrio sp. UBA2020 | reverse complement strand
GCTCAGTTGGTAGAGCAGCGGATTGAAAATCCGCGTGTCGGTGGTTCAAATCCGCCCTTGGGCACCACTCGCCTCTTCATACAAATCCCTAGCCGTCTACGGCTGTCTTCAGAATCATTTAAAATCAAAAGAATGTCATTCACGGCAGGCTTTCCGTGTCTATGGCCGTATCCCCGTATCTACTGTCTATGTCGGTAAGCCTGTAGGTACCCCAGTTTTAGGATTATTTGACGATGCGCTCAAATTTTGGGCATTAAGTAAAGAGAAACGATATGAATACACAGCTTTTTCCTTTATGTGCTAGATATCCGCAGGCGTATGGTCGACTTTCCAAATGGCGCAAGTCAGCCATTCTCCCAGTATGCCCTCGGATGGAAATGCTCCGTTAAGAACATCAAGGCACTGCTCTCGTGTTATAAGCAGAGAGATGGTTTCTCCCCCAATCGCGGCAGCGCATAGGAAAAATAGACCCGCAAGCGCAATGGAATAGATTTTTTTAAAGCTCTGACGCAGTTTCTGACGAAACCAGAACAGCCCACCGACACCCCCTACAAAAACCAGCCATAAGGGGAGAACACGCAAGTAAAATAACATTTCCGCTCTTTCTCCCCATCCGAAACAAAGGTACTGTAATATGACCAGAGATACGAGGGCGGGCAACAGAAAGACACCTATATAAAACTTAGCGATGGAGCTTTGCTCTTTGAAAGACAAAGAAACGGTGAACAGTAGACACGCCCAAAAGGCATAAGTTGGCAAAAATAAAATCATCAACGCACTCAAAGCCAAAACCTCCCTTGATCCATTTTCGCAATCTCACGTAGCCTACACTCACACAGCCGCCTTGAGCTGCGCAGCTTCGCGCTCAGCAATGGTCGCCTTTTATTCAACAAGAGTGTGACAATTTTCTGAAATGTTCAATCGGTAAAAAAACGCCCGAAACCGTCGCGGACTGAGGGGAAGCCCGCCATGACAGGCAGGAGCAGGAGCAGAATCGTCCCAGCCACCCGATAATCGACTTCCCCTTTATTTGTGCGCTTTTACCCCCTATATTTTATGTTCCTGTGAAGAGTTTGAGATTTTTTGTAGAGTTTTAGGCTCCTATGCGATCCATGAAATTTTGAGCGGGGCAACTTCCTCGCAGTATAAGAACTGGCTATTCCGTACTTACCTATTTGAACGTTATAAAGAAACGATATCAAACTACTCTAATAAATGGTTTGAGGGGGATTGAAAAAATATAACTAACATTTTACTTAGCCGAGCCGCTCCCAAAGCATAGCTACACCAAATGGTGAGCTAGTCCGCCAGAAAGAATGGGAGGGAGAATCTCGAGTCTAAAAATAAGTTTCTGTTTAAATCTGTGCTATAGTAATGAGGATATTGGGTGTTTATCGGTTACTATTTCTTATGTCGGTAAGCTTGTCGGTAACCCTAAAGGAAAACAACCGTAATATTATTATATATCAAGGAACTAGCTTGGAGTTTCTTATCCGCCCTTGGGCACCACTTCTCCCCGCATAGAATGACCGCCCTTTAAAACTTGCACCGCACGGTGGCCAAGGTTCTGTATCCATATCTGCCGTTTAAAATTTGCGGCCGCCTTCAGATTGCCTTCAGCTAGAACGCGCATTTTTGAATCAGCAATAACCTGATTCAGGATAAACATGCGTATTTCATGGAATATAAACCCCGTCTCGCTTTGCCTGCTGGCGTCTTTATATATAGCGACCGCGCTGAACCTCGGATTTTGGGAAAAAATCGGCGAGATTTATAAGACAGGCAACAGTCTTTCGCTGGGCGTGCTGATGACCGCCCCTGTGGTTTTGACGGCCCTTTTGAATTTTCTGCTGCTGCCCCTTTCCGCGCGGCGCATTATCAAACCCGCGCTCGGATTTATCATTATAACCGCGGCGCTTTTCAATTACGGCATGTACCACTACGGCGTTATCTTTGATGACAATATGTTCACCAACATCGCCCAGACCGATATGGGCGAAAGCCGTTCTTACCTGAACCTTTCTTTTGCGCTGCAAATCCTGCTGACCGGGGTTTTGCCGCTGGCGCTGCTGGCTTTCCTGCCCGTACAGAAACTGACGTTTAAAAAAGCCGTATGGCAGCGCGGCCTGTCGGCGGCGCTTTCCGTGATGCTCGTTATGGGCGTTGCGGCAACGCATTTCGACGACTACGCCGCTATCGGCCGGAACAACAAAGTGCTGCGCAAAACCATCAACCCCGCCTACCCCTATAAGCAGGCGTATAAATATATACACTATGCCTATTTCAATGCCGAACTGCCGTATCGCCAGCTGGCGACCGATGTGCGGCGCAGCGGCGAAGAACGCCCGCCGCGGCTGGTCATCATGGTTCTTGGCGAAACGCAGCGCGGTATGAATTACAGCCTGAACGGGTACGAACGTAAAACCAATCCCTATACCGCAGCCATTGAAAATGTAACGTCATTCCGGCATGTGCGGTCCTACGGCACGGCCACGGCGATTTCCGTTCCTTACATGTTTTCACTCTCGCGCGAGGACGATTACAACGCCGATACCGAAGAGTCACAGGACAACGTGATGGATGCCCTGGGGCGCAGCGGTACTGAAACCATCTGGCTGGATAACGACAGCGGCTGCAAAGGCGTTTGCAAAAACACCGGCCTGCGCAACCTGCGCAAGGAATATGCGGAAGATAAAACACTCTGCCCCTATAACGACAGCTGTTATGACGGCGTGTTTCTGGATGCGCTTGGCAAAATTCTCGAAAAACCGATTGAAAAAGACACCGTCATCACCCTGCACCTGATGGGAAGTCACGGCCCGTCGTACTGGCAGCGTTATCCGGATGCATTCCGTGTTTTCTCGCCCGACTGTCCGCAAAGCGATATACAAAACTGCGACAGGCAGGCGCTGGTCAATACCTACGACAATACAATTGTCTATAGCGACTATGTGCTGTCACAACTGATAGAGATGCTGCAACCCCGCCAGCCGCAAACCGATAGCAGCCTGATTTTCATGTCCGACCACGGCGAATCCCTTGGTGAAAAAGGCATTTATCTGCACGGTCTGCCGCGCGGCATTGCACCCGATGAACAGCGGCACGTCCCCTTTCTGGTGTGGATGTCCGAAAGCCTGCGCAGCCGCGATGGCGTGGACAGCAAATGCCTTGCGGCGCTGGCGGCGGAAACGGCTATCGACAACGCAAGCCTGTCGCATTTGCTGCTCGGCATGTTCGGGCTTTCCACCACCACCTACGACAAAAAACGCGATTACATCGCCCCCTGCCGCAGCGGCCGCCGCCAAACAAAAACCGTTCAATATCAAAAGACTACCGGCCATCCGCGCCACCCCGTAACCGTCCACTGAGTTTTTAACGGCATTTATGTCCATTTAAGCTTTGCCATCCGCCTTGGGAGGAGTACCTTGCGGGCAAACGAAGGGAAACATAATGCCTATTCGCCGCGCCGCGCAAACGCGCCCCCAGCTGATGGACCTCCGTCTGGTTGCCTATACCAACGGTATCTTGCTGCTTATCCTTGCAGCAGCGCTGGGGCTTCTCGGCCTGAGCGCCCTGACCGAAAACGGCAGCTATGACCTCGCCTTCATCGGCGGCGGTTTTACCACGGCGTTTTTCGGCGGTCTTCTTGTGGCGGCAAACCGCGGGCGCTGGCATGGCGTCATCAGTGTGCGCACCGGATACCTGATGACGTTTTCCTGCTGGCTGATGCTGGCTTTATTTTCCACCTTGCCGCTTTATTACAGTGACCTCGGCCTTTCTTTTTCCGACGCGCTGTTCGAAACCGTCTCCGCGCTCACCACGACAGGCTCGACCGTCATCAGCGGACTTGACGACATGCCGCGCGACCTTTTGCTCTGGCGTTCCATCCTGCAATGGCTGGGCGGTATCGGGATTATTGTCATGGCCATGGCTATTCTGCCGATGCTGAAAGTCGGCGGCATGAACCTTTTCAAATCTGAATCGTCGGACATTACGGGCAAAGTCACGGCGCGGATGGATTTTTTCGTCAAAGTCACCGTCGCCGCCTATGCCATCCTGACAACGATATGCGCTTTCCTTTATAAATTGGCAGGCATGAGCTGGTTTGACGCCGTCAACCACGCCATGGCCACCATTTCGACGGGCGGGTTTTCCACCCACGACGCGTCCATGGGATATTTCAATTCCGCATGGATAGAAGCCATCGCCATCGTTTTCATGATGGCGGGCGCGATACCGCTTGTCATGTACGTCAAGTTTCTTATCTTTTACCGCGGCGACAAATCGATGCAAAGCTATACTCAGGTCAAAGGGTTTCTGTGCATCTGGGCGGTGGCCGTCGCCATCATGGCGTTCTGGAACTGGCAGGAAAACGGCATGGCGTTTCTGTCCGCCCTGCGCGTCAGCGCCTTTAACATCACATCCATCCTGACCGATACAGGCTTTGCCACGGCCGATTT
>DDBY01000141.1:6153-19312 GCA_002334985.1 Micavibrio sp. UBA2020 | reverse complement strand
TCCACCTCCGGCGCGGTCAAGGTTTTCCGCTGGCAAATCCTGTTCAAGGGGCTTTATGCGCAGTTCAAGCGCAACCTGTCGCCCAATGCCGTCATCACCGTGCATTACGCGGGCAAGCCGCTGGATGAAAAAGTCATGCACAGCGTACGGAATTTTCTGTTTTTGTATTTCGTGACCTTCTGCTTCTTCTCGCTGGTGATGATGGGATTCGGCATCGACTTTCTCGGCAGCGTCAGCAGCGTTGCGCAGGCCATGGCCAACGCCGGCCCCGCCCTTACAGCAAGCCTCGGCCCTGCCGGTAATTTCAGCAGCATTCCCGACGGCGCCAAATGGATACTCAGCCTTGTCATGATTATCGGACGGCTGGAACTTTTTACCTTCTACGCGCTTTTGCTTCCCAGTTTCTGGAGACAATAAAAATGTCCATCGCCGCCTCCGTCCGTCAGATTTCCATCGCCCTTGGCGTTATCGCCTGCCTGTTTCTGGCCGCTTGCGCGGGTACAGGGGCTGAACGGAATGTGGAGCGCATGAACAGCTTCATCGGACAAAACGAAGAAGCCGTCATCAAGGCATGGGGCGTGCCCGACAAAACCTATACGCTGGAAAGCGGCGTTAAAATTCTCGCCTACGAAGAATTCTCCGACCGTTATGACAGCCTGACCAGCACCGTTTGCGTCGGCAGTTTCCCGGGCGACTTCGGCTATTCCACCTGCGCGGGCGCACCCTCGCGCCGCGTGCGCCTGTCGTGCGAGCGCAGCCTGCACCTGAAGGGCGGCAAGGTCATCGACTGGTCGCAGCACGGCAACAACTGCCCGGGCGGGCAAAAGCCCTGACATCCAACCAAACAAAAACCCCCGCCGTTTCCAGCGGGGGTTTTTGTTTGACGTAGCCTTGCGCTTATTGACCGGGCGCGTTTTTCGGCGGCTTGGGGCGGCGCAGGACGGGCTTGTTTGCCTGTTCCAGCTGCTGCGTCAAAGTTGCGGCAATCGCCAGCCCCACGTCGGCAGACGCCACAACCGTGACAGAGGGCTTCGCGCGGTCGTTTGCCACGGTCAGCCCGTCCATCATTTCCTCCATCTGCGTTTTGCGCAGACCCGTTGCACGCGGCTGAGCTTGCGCAGCGGAAGTATAGAAGACTTCTTGATAAACGCGCTGCGGCTGGGCGCTATTGTGGGCAACGACAGTGGACAGCTGCACTTTGGGGAAAGACGCCAGTATCGCGTTCAGCTGTTCTTGCGATTTTTGCTTGTCGAAAATATCGCCATCGCTGACAACGACGACATGTGCAGGTTTGTTCGACGGCAATATACCGGCAAGCCCTTGCAGGCTGGGGGCCATGTCGGTACCGCTGTTCAGGCCTTTTTTTGCGTACAGGCGCTGGCTTTCGTTGTTAATGTCCAGCATGACGGGGGTATGGTTGCCGAAAATAATCACATCCACGCTGCCGCCTTTTGCGGCAATTTTTTTGGATGTTTCGTAGATGGTGTCGATAGCACGCTCAAAAATACCCTGCATGCTGCCCGAACCGTCAATCATAAACACAAAGTTACGCTTGGCGTTCTTGGCCGTCAGCACGGTATCGAATGCCGATGCGGCTTCGCTGGTGCGTTTCTCCGCCTCGTCTTTTTGCAAAAGCGCATAGGCCTGTTGCATGACTTGCGCCTGCTGTTCCAGTTGCTGTGCGGCCGCGCGCGCGGCACGCGCCTGCTCTTCCAAGCGGCGGGCCGTTTGGTTTTCACGTTCGGCACGGCGGGCAAATTCATCACGCAGGCGCAGAATATCGCGGGCAGTATTATTGGGCTCAGATGCAGACATTTTTTGACACTCCGGTCATTGAAGGCTTCCGCAGGATGGCGGGACAGTTACTGTAAAAATGAATGACTGGATTTTATGGAACAAAGACATTCTGTCAACCCCCTGCCATAAAATCGCAACAAAAAACCCCGCCGTTTCCAGCGGGGGTTTTTTGTTGGAATTTTCGTGCCTTACGCTCCGGCCTTAGCCGTTTTTGGATCCGGGAACGAAGATTTTTTTCTGCGACACCGCGGGCGCAGGCGCACGCAGGACGGAGGGGTTCGCTTCGTAGGACATTTCCGTGAACAGGTGGTTGATGTCCCCGCCCCACGCGTTGTGGAAACGGTCTTTCAGACGTGCAGCCCAGTTACGGCCGGTATCCGCGATTTCGTGCAGCGGCTCCAGATAGATGCCTTCGGTCTGGCCCAGTTCGTTGCGTACGTTGCGGCGTTTCAAACCCGCTTCGGACAGCGCCAGACAGTTCTTGGCAATGTCCTGAACGGTCGTACCGAGGAACTTGGTCTGCAGACCCGTCTGCGGCGTCATGACGCGCAGCAATTCGCGGTCGTTTTCCGTCCAATCCTTGACCATGTTATAGGCCTGGTCGAGAGATTGTTTATCGTACAGCAAGCCGACCCAGAACGCGGGCAGCGCTTTAATCATTTCCTGTGGGCCGTTGTCGGTGCCGCGCATTTCAAGGAATTTACGCAGGCGGACTTCGGGCCAGATGGTGTTCAGGTGGTTCTGCCAGTCGCTGATGGTCGCTTGCTGGCCGGGGCATACGCCCAGTTTGCCGTCCATGAAGTCTTCGAACTTGCCGCCCTTGGCGTCCATGAACACGTTGCCTTTGTAAAGGCCGAGCATGGGCATGTCGCGCATGGCGTAGTCCGCGAATTTTTCGAAGCCGAAACCTTCTTCGAAGGCCACGGGCAGCATGAAGCCATAACGGCCGCCCATATTTTTATACAGTTTGTGGCTGCGGTAGCTTTCGTAATCCGTCGGCTTGCCGTCAGCGAAGGGCGAGTTGGCGAAAAGCGCCACCGCCACCGGCTGCAAGGACAGGCTGACGCGCAGCATTTTCACCATGTCTTCTTCGGACTGGTAGCCCATGTTGACCTGAACGGTCGAAGTGCAGGACGCAACATCCTGCGCGTTCGGGAATTTCTTTTCCTTGAACCAGCTGGCCAGCGCTTCGTAACGCGTCTTGGGCATGAAGGGCAGGTCTTTGGACGAATGCGTGGGGTGATAGCCCTGCGCGAGAACGCCGAAGCCCAGCGACTTGGTCACTTCAACAGCTTCGCGGATGGTTTCGTCGGTTTCTTTGGCGTTCTGGTGAACGTTACGCAGCGGCGCGCCGCCGGTTTCCATTTGCAGGCCGGGCTCGAACGTCCAGCCGGCGTTGTTCTTTTTGAGGTCGATGGTAACGCCGCGCTCCGGCTCGCCCGGATACCAGCCGCGTTCGGCAATCATCTTTGCGATAAAGTCGCTGACGCCCTTGCGGCCGTTTTCACCCGTGAAGGGAACGGGGGCGTTGTTGTCCAAGTAAAACGGCGGCTTTTCATGCTCGACGCCGATAAGCAGCTTGTCCGCGGGCGTACAACCTTTTTCAAACCATTCGACCAGCTCGCGCTTGTTCTCGATGGGTTTGTTATCTACCTGGCTGGCACTGGACATTTACACACCATATTTCGTTAAGTTTTGGATTTTAAAAAAGAGGACGTTCTAACCTGAAAATCCC
Source organism: Micavibrio sp. UBA2020 (assembly GCA_002334985.1). Lineage (GTDB taxonomy): Bacteria > Pseudomonadota > Alphaproteobacteria > Micavibrionales > UBA2020 > UBA2020. Next base: position 15,780 of record DDBY01000141.1, on the reverse strand, counting down.
GGACGGCCAAATTCTTTTTTTATGTTTAAGAATAAAAAATTCGGCAGTTCGCGGGACTTTATGACTTTATAGCGAATTTATTCGGTTATGTCAATATTCTTTTTGATAACGTAATTATCTTTCAAAGAAATAAAATTACTTTGAAAGGATATAACATTTCTTATTTTACGGGAATTAATAGCCGCGCTATTTGGGCGGCCAGTCACCGACCAAACCCTGCACACAGGTCAGGGCAGAAACCAGCGCCGTCTCCGCCCGCAGAATACGGGGCCCCAGAGACACAGGGTGGGCCTGCGGCAGGGCGGAGACCCTTTCCGCTTCCTCGGGGCTGAAACCGCCCTCGGGGCCTATCAGGACGGCCAGCGGCGGGCGTATATCCCCGCCTTGTAGCCGCTGGATTATCATCGGCGCCTGCGCACGCTCGATGCAAAAGATAAGCTTTTTATCCAAAGGCAATGATTCCAAAACATCTTTTAGCGGTTTAATGGGCAAAATACGCATCACATCCAGCCGCTCGCACTGTTCCGCCGCCTCGACGGCCTGCGTTTGCAGGCGGTCTTCGTTGATACGCTGGATTACCGTTCTATTACAGATAATTGGCTGAAAAGCCTTAGCCCCCAGTTCAGAGGCTTTTTCAATCATGAAATCAAACGCTTCTTTTTTAACGGGCGATGCCAGCACATAAATATCGGGGCTGTTTACCTGTTCGCGTATTTTCTCAACAAACGAAACCAAGGTATTTTTTTTATTAAGCTCTTTGATTTGCGCCAGCCACTCCCCGCTGGTGCCGTCGAAAACGCGCAGGTTCTGCCCCACCTCCGCCCGCATAACGTTACGCAGGTAATGCGCCTGACGGTCGGACAGCGCGCAAACGCCGCCCGCCTCCGGCGGTTCTTGCGGGACAAACAACCTCAAAAGGCGGCTATGTACATTTTCAGACCCCATACCTATAGGATACCACTTTCCCTCATATTCTTTCAAATATACACTCCCGCCCATGACCACGGATATCCGCAAAACGCACCCCGTATTCACCCGCACCCCTGCGGGCTGGCACCCCTATATCGCCCTTGCCCGCCTTGACCGGCCGATTGGCACCTGGCTGTTGCTGCTGCCCTGCTGGTGGGCGCTGGCGATGGCGTCGGGCGGGGTGACGGGCATGGATTCGCAAACCCTGCGCTATGCCGCGCTGTTTGCCCTTGGGGCGGTTGTCATGCGCGGGGCGGGCTGTGTGGTCAACGACCTGTGGGACCGCGACCTGGATGCCGCCGTTACACGCACCCGCGTGCGCCCCCTGCCCGCGGGCGAAGTCACCGTCAAACAGGCCATGATGTTTCTGGGTGCCTTGCTGGGCATAGGACTCCTCGTCCTGCTCCGCTTCAACGGGCTGACCGTCCTTATGGGCGTTTTATCGCTGGGGCTTGTTGTGGCCTATCCGCTGATGAAACGTGTCACATGGTGGCCGCAGGCCTTTTTGGGGCTGACCTTCAACTGGGGCGTGCTGATGGGCTGGAGCGCGCTTGAAGGCGGCATCAACATCGCGCCGCTGCTCGCCTATACGGGCGGCATTTTCTGGACGCTGGCCTACGACACCATCTATGCGCATCAGGATAAGGAAGACGACGCGCTGGCCGGCATCAAATCCACCGCCCGCCTGTTTGGCGGCAAAAGCAAAATATGGGTCGGCGGGTTTTTCACCCTCGCCCTTTTGCTTTTCGCGGCGGCCAAAATTTATGCGGGCGGCTTTAGCTATGGGCTTGCACTTTGGGCGCTCCCAGCGGCACATGCTTTGTGGCAGCTGAAAAACTGGCGCATGGACGATGCAGCGAGCAGCCTTGCCATGTTCCGCGCCAACCGCGATTTCGGGCTGTTGCTGCTGATATTCTTCGCGGCGTAGCTGCCGCAGCGCAGCAACCCCGCGCAGCCTTCGTGCCTTGACACCCCCGCCCCTGCGGCCTATAAGCGGCCATTGTCATTTTGAAAAATAAATCCCCCGCTGCCCCGCCAGAACCGGCAGGCAAGGAGTTTGCCCATGTCATTTCGCAAAAAGTTTAACCAGAAGGCCGCCGCCGCCAACAAGAAAATGCGCATCATGGCGGCATCTGCCGTGCTGGCCTTCAGCGCGGCGGGCGGCGGGTATATCGGCCATGAAATCACGCAGGCGCAAAACGATGCACATCTGAGCGGTTTTACCGTCGCGCAAGTATCCGACATGCCCGAAGGCATGATGACCGAAAAGCTTTTCACCCAAGGCCGCACGCCGGACGGGGCGAAGCCCGACCTTTTGCAGGCAAACCGCGTGGATGAATTCACCGCGCGCATCGACGGACTTCAGCAGCTGTCGGCGCGCCTTGCCGAAAGCACATCGCACAATCCGGACGAGGCCGCCGTGCTGGACGCGCTTTTGACGGACAATGCGGTTTCCTTCATCAACGACCTGCGCATGGCGCATAACTTGTCCGAGCAAAATTACCGCGACCTGATTGCGGATTATCAAACCCGCGTCGGGCGCGATGTTTCGGAACATACGGGCAATTACACCGACGGCATCCGCTTTTTGCAAGAAGCGCAGCTGTCCACCGTTTTCGGCGCCATATTCGGCGATGATTTGTCGGACGCAGAAATGTCGCGCGAGGTGGGCGACATCATGAAAAACGCCGTGCGCGAGCAGGAAGAAACCGCCATGACCGCGGGCGCCGCAGGCGGGCTGGTCACGGGGCTTTTGCTGATGCCGCTGATGATGTTCCCCCGCCGCCGGCGCGATGCGCACGTCAAGCTGCCGCTGGAGCCCTAGGCCACGAAAAAATATCCGGTATGAATCCCCACGTCACCCCCGCCCCCGCGCGGGGGCCTGGCTTTTGAACGCCGAATGCCCGCGCGCAGGCGGGCATGACAAACCGGTTTAAGGAAGAGCCGCCGAGCGTGTTTAGAAAAACCGCGGCGTTGCGCGCACACGCAGGCGGAAGGACGTCCCCTCGCGGCTGTCGTAATGCACTTCGGGGCCGACGCTGAAGCTGATGCCCGTGCCTTCGGATTTCAGGTTGTTGTAGTAAACCCCGATTTTGCCGCCGTAGCTGCCGTTATCGCCCACGAACGTCTGCACCGCGCCGGAATAGCGGCCGATAGAGCCTGCGGCATCGCCCGTGCTGCTGCCGAACAGCGCCGGAAAGTTCAGTTGCTGGTACAGGCGGAAATCATTCGCGCGGTCGATATGCGGGCCTGCTGCATGGTTGAACGACGCGCCCACAATCAGGTTCGCCGGTGTCTTGCCGATGTTGACGCTGCTGGCGCCTTCGACGAAAGTATTGAACACGTTGTTGTTGCGCTCGCGTCCCTCCCCCTTCACATAGGGGCTTTCAAACGAGCCGACGAAAGTACCGCCGCGCACATGCCATGTGGTGCTGCCGAGGTCATAGCCGCCCGCGCGGCCAAGGTCGTAATCAAAACCGATGCCAACGCCCGTGGCGTTGCCGTTCCATTCCTTGCGCAGCGGGCGCACTTCCAGATACTGGCGCGTAAAGCGGATAACATCGTTATCCGGTATCGACAGCATATCGACGTTATATCGTTGCGGTGTACCTATCCAGATGCTTTCGCGCGTGAGCGAAACCTTGTAGCGCGTGGCGAAGAAATCATCCGTCCGCTCGTCAAGGCCGCGGCGGTCAGCCTTGGGCGCGGTATCGAGCGCCACGGGCAGCGGCATCACTTCGGGCAAAGCCTCCGGCTCCGTCGCGGGCGGCGGCGTTTGCTGCGCATAGGCCGTGCCGGACAAACCCGCAAGCCCCAAAGCAGCTGCCGAGAATGCGGCCTTGAGATAATGGCGCAGGGGTTTGTTTTGCACGCGGCGCTCCTGTGACGAAATAAAGCATGGGGACAATGTGAATATGCGCGCAGAATAAACCACACCCCGCTTATGTCAACACGGATTGCGGGCAATAAAACGTCTGATTTGCGCAATGTAATATCTGCTGCGGTGTGTCAATTCACGCCATGGCGCGTCACGCGGCGTCGCGGGCATCCGTATCTTCGCCGACGGGAATAACATCGATAAGGTCATCAAGTTTGGGCGGGTGGTAATTCGGCCCCTTCATCACCTTGCCGTCTTCGCGGTGCACGGGCTTGCCGTCATGGCCAAGTTTGGACATGTTGCTTTGATGCACGCGGTCAAACACGCGGTCGGCCGGCAAGCCGAATGTCGCCACCATACCGCTCAGGATATACTGCACATCGGCAAGTTCTTTCATCATCGCGGCCATGGTTTCGCGCGTGACGCTGCCGCCACTTTCAATCTCGGCGCGGGCTTTGTCGATTTCGGCGTAGAGTTCTTCGACCTCTTCGCCAATCAGCTTTTTGCGAAAGGCCAGCAAATCGGACGTGACGGGCAAATCGACGCCGATATCAAAAGCCAGATGGAAATCGCGGACCTTGCGTTCGTAATTGTTCATGGCGCTGCCCTTTCAAAATTCTTTTTGCGAATGCTGTTTATATAAAGAAAAACCCGCTCCGTTGCCAGAGCGGGTTTTTCTTGAAGTCTTTGGCGTCCGCTTGCGCAGAGACGCCAAGGCATTACTTGCCAACAGCTTCTTTCAGCTCTTTCGCGGCGCGGAAAGCGATTTTCTTTTTCGCCGGAATTTTGATGGTTTCGCCCGTTGCAGGGTTGCGACCCATGCGGGCAGCGCGCTTGCGAACTTGCAGGATGCCGAGGCCAGCGAGGCGGACGCGGTTGCCTTTTTTCAGGTTTTTAACCAGAGCCGTGACCAGGTCGTCCATGATCGCGTTAACTTGCTTTTTGGTCAGCTCGTGCTTTTCAGCGAGGTCAGCTGCAATGTTTTTCAGGGTAACGGTGGGTTGGGTTGCTTTAGCCATTTTAAAAACTCACTTCATAATGAGATTGTTGAACGACCGGCGTCTGACATGCGAGGAAAAGCCTTTGAAATCGGCGCTTCCCCTCAGTTCATCCCCTTCGCGCGGTGACACAACGATTCATGACAGATTCACCTGTGCCCGCCAAGAGGAAACCGCATAAAACCCCCTGAAAATGGGGGTTTTGGCCGTTTTTTTGCCTTAAAGCGGTGCAAAAAAACCCCAAAAAACGCTTTTTTGCGAAGTTATCCACAGGGGGCAGTGCCGTATCTGCGTTAGAATCGGGGAGTTTTTCAGTTTTCCACAGGCACAGACAAAGCCGCCCGTGCGCCCGCTCAGCCGCCCAACTGCGCGCGCATCTCGTCCAGCTCCAGCCAGCGCATTTCCGCCGTTTCCAAATCGGCGCGCGCAAGCACGAGGCGCCTGGACGCCGTATCGAATTGCCCGCGGTCACGCTCGAACAGCGTCGGGTCGTCGAGGGCGGATTCAAGCGATGTGATTTCACTTTCAAGCGCCGCAATTTTCGCAGGCAGATTATCCAGCTCGTATTGCAGTTTATATGTCAGTTTTTTGGGCGCGGCAGGCTTTGCCGTTTCTTGCGTTTTCGTTGCGGTCTGGGCTTTTGGCTCTTTCGCTTCGCGCCGGATAAAGCCGCGTTCTTCGTCATCCTCTTCGCGGCGTTTCAAACGCTCCGCGCGCAGCTTGTCGCGCACGGCCAGATAATCGCTGTAGCCGCCGATGCAGGCTTCAACCACGCCGTTCCCCTCAAACGCCAAAATCTTGCTCACCGACTGGTCAAGAAAATCGCGGTCATGACTGACCACAATCAGCGTACCCGTGTAGTGCGACAGGATTTCTTCAAGCCGGTCGAGCGTGTCCATATCAAGGTCATTGGTCGGCTCGTCCAAAATCAACAGCGGCTTGGGGTCGGCCAGAACCTTGGCCAGCAGCAGGCGGTTTTTCTGTCCGCCCGACAGCGTGCTCACGCGCTGCAAAACCATGGACGGCTCAAACAGGAAATCTTTCAGATAGCCGCAAATGTGCCGCGTCTTGCCCATCACCTTCAGGTACTCGCCGCCCTGCGGGCACAGCACCTGCTGGATGGTCGCATCGGGCAGCAGGTCGCGGCGTTTCTGGTCGAAATAGGATACTTCTATATCCCGCGCCAGCTTAACCTTGCCCATATCGGGTTTGTCTTCGCCCGTCAGCAATTTCAAAAACGACGTCTTGCCCGAACCGTTGCGCCCCAGAATGCCGATGCGGTCGCCCTTGGCCACGCGCATGCTGAATTTATCGAGGATGAGGATTTCGCGCCCCTCTTCATCCACAAATTTTTTATCCGCCTTGAAAAACTCGGCCACCACGCGCGAGCCCAGCTCGGCGTTTTCCATCTCCCCGATATCCACTTTGGACATCATGCGGCGGAAAGCGCTCTGGTCGCGTTTCAGGCGCGCGCGCTCTTCGTGCATAATCTCCAGACGGCGGATATTGCGCTTGCGCCGCGCCTTCACACCGCGGCTGGCCCATTCGACTTCCTGTTCGACCAGCTTGGCGCGGTTTTTCAGCTCCCGCTCTTCCTGTTCCAGCAGCATGGTTGACCATTCGTCGAAATGGCTGAAGCCTTTGGGGCAGACGCGCATGTTGCCGCGGTCGAGCCAGAAAATCTTGTCGGATATATTGCTCAGGAACGTCTTGTCGTGGCTGACGCACAAAATCGCGCCGCGGTACATATTCAGGTATTTTTCCAGCCATTCGATAACGTCAAGGTCGAGGTGGTTGGTCGGCTCGTCCAGAAGCAGGATGTCCGGCTCCTCCACCAGCGCGCGCGCCAGCGCCGCGCGGCGCAGCTGCCCGCCCGAAAGCCTGTCCATGCGGTCTTCGGGACGCAATTCCAGCGGCTGGATGACCATATCGACCTTGTAGAGGTTTTCTTCCTCCTGCCCTGATTTTTTCAGCTGCTGGAATACGAAATCATAGACCGTCTGGCCGGGCACAGGGGTGATTTCCTGCTGCAAATAGCCGATGGTGATGCCGTGCAGCACCCAGCGCTCCCCGCTGTCGAGGTCTTTTTCCCCCGTGATGATATTCATCAGCGTCGATTTGCCCGTGCCGTTCTTGCCGACAAGACAGATTTTGTCCCCTTCATGGATATTGAAGGAAAGGTTGTCGAAAATCGTTTTCTCGCCAAAGGCGATGCTGCCTTCTTGCACGCTGAGAATAAGGGAGGACGCCATCGTAAAACCGGCTCTTGCGCTTGTTTTTATTATTGGCGGGCACTGTGCCAGTTTTGCCCCCGCTTGTCACGCGGCGATGGCCGTATATATTAAAAGTCATGAAAAACATGCCCGCCATCCCCCGCAATCTGGGTACCGCCGACCGCGTTCTGCGTGCGCTGGTGGCGGTTATTATTGGTTTTTTGTGGTATCGGGGCATTATCACAGGCTGGCCGGCCGTGGTTTTGATGATGGTGGCGGGCGGGCTATTGCTCAACAGCCTGATGGGGCGCTGCGGGCTTTACGCCGCTCTGGGGCTTTCGACCTGCAAAATCCCCGCCCCGCCCCAAACCAGCCGGAAAGATTCGGGAAAAAGTTCCCGCTAGTCCAGCCTCTACATTAAAAATAATCCTGCTGCACCGCTTTCCGGATTCCGGATAGGATGGAGGCCGTTTTTCACGGGATTCGACCATGTCCACAGCCACCCCTGCCGCCACCGACACCCTGCCCGCCGCACCAAAAACGGCGTGGTGGAATTTTTCCTATATCCGCCTGTGGCGCGAATGCTGGCAATACGCGGCGGAGCAGCGCAGCGTCATCCTGACCTATCACCTGATGTACGTCTTCGCCATTGCGTTTGAACTGGCGACACCCTATCTGCTGGGGGAGCTGGTCAACACTTTGCAAAAAGCCGACGACCGGCTTTTCTTCGACTGCGCGAAATATCTGGGGCTTATCATCCTCTGCCATTTCCTGATGTGGACGTTGCACGGCCCCGCGCGCGTGATGGAACGCCGCGCCGGACAGGTCGTGTACGTCAATTACATCACGCGTATGTTTGAACGTCTGGCCGAATTGCCGCTCGGCTGGCATCAGGACCATCATTCGGGCAGCACCATCAACCGTATCCGCACGGCCGCGCTGGCGCTGAAAAACTTTGTGCAGAACAGCTTCGCCAGCTTCCAGAACGTCATGACGCTGGCGGGGGCGATTGCGATGCTGATGTGGTTCAGCCCCGCCATCGGCATTGCCAGCCTTGTCAGCTTTATTCTGGCCATGCTGTGCATCATCGCGCTCAACCGCCGCATGACGGAGGCCATCCACGACACCAACGAAGTATCGCACGGTGCCAGCGCGACATTTTTCGATTTCGTCAGCAACATGGTCAGCATTATCGTTTTGCGCCTGCAAAGTTTTTCGCGCGATACGCTTTTGTCCAAGCTCAATCTGGCCATGCCGCCGTTCATGCGCGAAGTCAAAATCAACGAATGGCGTTATTTCATCTATACAATGCTGAACGTGTTCATGCTCGGCATCATCCTTTTGGGCTATATCTGGTTCCAGCTGCAAAGCGGTACGGCGATTGCGGCGGGCACGCTGGTGACGGTTTATCTGTATCAAAACCGCATCGGCCAGCAAGGCTTCGGCCTGATGTCCATCCACAGCACATGGCTGCAGGCGCTGGCGGATTTGCGCTCCACGCAGGGCATCCTCGACGACCACGCGCGTCTGACCGGCGATGAAACGCCCGCCCCGCCCACGGGCTGGCAGCATATCCGCCTTGACCACCTGCGTTTCACCCACCGCGGCGATGCGGCGGGCGGGCGGCCTTCGACCTTGCAGGACGTGAGCCTGAGCCTGCGCCGCGGCGAAAACATCGCCCTTATCGGCACATCGGGCGCGGGGAAATCGACCCTGCTGACATTGCTGCGCGCCCTGCGCGCCCCCGATAGCGCCGATGTCACCATTGACGGCAAGCCGGGCGATTTCAAGCAACTGGCGCAGGTGACAACGCTGATACCGCAAGACCCCGAGGTCTTTGAAAACACCATGCGCTTCAACGTCACCTTCGGCCTTGATGTGCCGGATACAGATGTTTACCGCGCCCTGTCGCTGGCGGAATTCATGCCGGTACTGGCCAAGCTGCCGCAGGGGCTGGACACCGACATCCGCGAAAAAGGCGTCAACCTGTCGGTCGGCCAGCGCCAGCGCCTTGCCCTCGCCCGCGGCATTTTCGCGGCCGAGCAATCGGACATCGTGCTTTTGGATGAACCCACCAGCAGCGTCGATTTGATGACAGAGGAAAAGATTTTCAAAAATCTTTTTGCGCATTTCAAGGACAAGACCATTATCGCCACGCTGCACCGTCTGCACCTGCTGCCGATGTTCGACCGTATTCTGTTCCTTGACCAGGGGCGCATTGTGGCGGACATGCCGGTGCGCATGGCATTGACCATGCCCGGCCCCATCCGCGATATTTACAAAGCCTACGAACAGCGTGCCATCAGCCACGCGCCGGAGCCCGAAGCATGACCGACAACAATACCCCGCCGCCGCAAAAGGCCACCGGCCTTACCCGTATCATCCGCGCCTTTGGCTATTCGCGCGACGGGCTGAAAGCCGCTTTTACAAACGAAGCGGCATTCCGTCAGGAATGCGCGGCCGCGGCGGTGATGATACCCCTCGCTTTTTTCATCGCGCCCGACCGCGTCATGCTGGCCTTGATGGTGGCAAGCGTGCTGCTGGTGATGATTGTGGAGCTTTTGAATTC
>DDBY01000141.1:0-5785 GCA_002334985.1 Micavibrio sp. UBA2020 | reverse complement strand
GGCAGCGCGGCGGTGCTGGTGGCGCTGATTCTGGCGGGTTTGGTCTGGCTTATCGCCCTGACATAACGCGGAAAGAAAATTTCCCCATATAAATCATGTATTTAAGAGACAAAAAAGCGCCAGCACTCCCCTGATTTGCAGTTGCGGGGGGATATGAAATGGGATACTCCTAGTTTATAGAGCTTGACTGTACTCAACTTCACTCGCTTGCGATGCGGCTTTGACACAGCGGCTAGACACTCGGCAGCCCCGGCTGCTGTACGACAACTTGACTCAAGGAGAGACTGGTATGCCTAGCGGTACCGTAAAATGGTTCAACAACAAAAAAGGTTTCGGCTTCATCGTTCCCGATGAAGGTGGAAACGATGTATTCGTTCACATCTCTGCTGTCGAAAAATCCGGCATGCAAAGCCTGAACGAAGGCCAGAAAATCGAATTCGAACTGGCGCCCGACCGCGCTGGCCGAATGACGGCTGTGAACCTCAAAGCTGCCTAAGCACTTTCAGGATCAAAAAGGCCCCCGAACCTGTTTCGGGGGCTTTTTCTTTATCCGCTTTTTCTTTTCCGGCCGCAGGGGTATAAACAGCCATGCTTTCGTATCAGCACATTTACCATGCCGCCAATTTCGCAGACGTGCAAAAACACGCCCTGCTGGCGCAGGTTTTAAAATCGCTGGCGGTCAAACCTGCCCCGCTGTGCGCCTTTGACACGCATGCAGGGCGCGGCCTTTACGCGCTTGAAGATACAGAAGCGCAAAAAAACCGTGAATTTGATAACGGCATCACCGCGCTCTGGCCGCAGCGCGCCGAAGCGCCGCCCGCGCTGCGCCCTTACCTTGATGCCGTGTCCGCGTTCAATCCGGATGGTACGCTTTCTTTTTATCCCGGCTCCGCCATGCTGTGCCGCCAGATGCTGCGCGCCACCGACCGCCTGATTGCCACAGAGCGTCATCCCGGCGAATTCGGCCATTTGCAGCAAGCGATGGCCAAGGGCGCGGCGGGCGCCAAGCCCCGCATTCAAACGCTGCTGGGCGACGGCCTTAAAACATTGGTGGACAACCTGCCCGCAGCGGAGCGCCGCGCGCTGGCCGTTATCGACCCCAGCTACGAAATGAAAACGGATTACACCGACGTGCCCAAGGCGATACTTCGGGCACTCAAGAAAATGCCGCAACTTTGCGTTTTCCTCTGGTATCCGATGCTGGGCGCAGGCGGGCATCGCCTGATGCTGACCGAGCTTGTCAAATCAGGCGTGCGCGATGCGCTGGTGAGCGAAATCCGCCTCGATGCCCCGCCGCAGGAGCATTTCCGCATGACAGGCAGCGGTATTCTCATCATCAACCCGCCGTGGCCGGAGGCCGTGATGAACGACGTCACGCAGGCCGTAACATCCCGCCTGCCCGCGAAGGCCTTCGGCGATGTGTTCTGGCTGGATAACTGCCGCATCAATCCCGATACCGGGCTTATCGTGATATAAGCCCACGCACCCAGTCCGGCACCGCCGTGGTTGCCGCGCCGTAAATGGCATCGTCGAATGACGAATGCACGGCGGAGCGCTCAAGGTTAATTTCCACCGTCTGCGCCCCTGCGCGCGAAGCGAGTTCCACGAAACCGGCAGCCGGATAAACATGGCCGGAGGTGCCGATGGCCGCGAAGACATCGCAGTTCATCAGTGCCTCGTAAATCTGCTCCATATAAAGCGGCATTTCGCCGAACCAGACAACATGCGGACGCAGATGGCCTGCGCGGCCGCAAGACGGGCATGGCGTCGCCGCATCAAAATCACCATCATAATCGGGCACATCATGGCAAGCGTCGCAACGCGCCTTGCGCAGCGCGCCGTGCATCGGCAGCACGCGGCGGCTGCCCGCGCGTTTGTGCAAATCGTCGATGTTTTGCGTGACCAGCAAAAAATCATCGCCCAGATGTCCTTCCAGCGCGGCCAGCGCAAGATGCGCGGCATTGGGCGTTATATCCGGCCCCACCAGCTGGCGGCGGCGTTCGTTGTAAAAGCGGTACACCGTGGCGGGGTCGCGCATAAACCCTTCGGGCGAGGCAACGTCTTCGATACGGTGACCTTCCCAAAGTCCGTCCGCGCCGCGAAATGTGCGGATACCCGATTCAGCCGATATCCCCGCCCCTGTCAGCACCACCACGCGCATGCTTGCAACTCCCCGTTTGCTGCGGCACAATCGCCATAAACATTCGGGGAATATATCATGCTCTGGCCTGCTGCCAAAATCATCGTTTCCGCCTGCATCATCGCCTTTGCATCCTGGCTGTCGAACAAGCGGCCGGAGCTGGCGGGCTTTATCATCGCCCTGCCGCTTATGAGCCTCCTCGCCCTCGCCTTTTCCTACACCGAATTCAAAGATGCCGAAAGCAGCGTGCGTTTTGCCAAAAGCATCGTCACGGCCGTGCCGCTGTCGCTGTTATTCTTTGTGCCGTTTTTGCTGGCGCAGCGTCTTGGCCTGCCGTTCTGGGCACTTTATGGCTGCGGCGTTGCGCTGCTGGCCATCGGCTATTTCGCCCATGTCGCCCTGATGAAGCACCTCGCATGAACCACGAAACGTTTAACAGCCGCGAAGAATATATCCGCACCCTGTTCGGTCACGAAAACGTCGCACAAAAATCCGCGCGCGCAAGCCTTGCCGGCGCACATGACGGCATCAGCATCCACGCGGAAGAAGCGCGCATGCTGCAGTTGCTCATCCGGCTTGCGGGCGTAAAAAAGATTGTGGAGATTGGCACGCTCGGCGGTTATTCCGCCCTCTCGATGGCGGCAGCGCTGCCGGAAGACGGGCATATCTGGACGCTGGAAAAAGACCCCGCGCGCGCAAAGCTGGCCAAAGAGAACACTCAAAACGATACCCGCATCACGATTGTCGAAGGCGATGCGGTGCAAACGCTGTCATCGCTCGCGGCAGAAGCGCCGTTTGACATGGCCTTTATCGATGCCGACAAATTGAATTATACGCATTATCTGGACTGGGCAGAGCAGCATGTGCGCAAAGGCGGGCTGATTATCGGCGATAATACATTTCTCTTCGATGCGGTCTGGATGCAGGAGCGTCCGCCGCGCGTGCGCGACACCGCGCTTCAGGCTATGCGCGATTTCAACAAACGTTTGTCAAATCCGGAGAAATACCTCGGCATCATGCTCCCCACGGCCGAGGGCATGACCATTGCGCTGAAGCTTTTTTAAATCAAGCCGGATAAAGCGGTGCGAGCTGCCCTGTGCGTTTCAGCACGCTGAAGTCGCGGCAATCATCGAAAGCCTGACGGGCGATGCGCACGGCCTTTTCCTGAAATTTTTTTGAAAGCCCATGGCCGAGTGCATAGCGGTTGTCGCACTCCGCCGCCGCACGGTCAAGATATACATCACCGTTCAAACGGTCCACATAGGACGCACCGGTTTCGGCGGGGTCGTTGCCTTTGAAAATCGTCTGGATGCCTTCGCTGATGCCGCGGCGTACGAACAGCACCATGTTATAGGGCGTATTCACGAACGCATCGAACAGCTTTTCGCCGAAGCTCATCTGCGTCCAGCGCAAATCGTCGATGCGTTTGCGGTATTCGTCAAAGTTGACGATTTTGCTTGCCGCCTCCGCGGCGGATTTGCTTGCCGCCTCCGCGTTGGACTTATTTGCCGCCTGCGCGGCTGCTTTGCCAGCACAGTGTGCGTTTTTGTCAGGTGCCGTCATGTCTGGCTCCTCTTTGTAAGAAAATGATTATGGAATAGCATTACGCCCATTTTTGTTCCGCGTAAAGCGAAAACGGCGTCTCATATTTTCTTTTAAAAATAAAAGGCTTAGGCGACCAAATCCGGCACCGCAGCGGCAACCGCGCGGCGCAGCACCGTCGCCAGCGCCGCGGTTTCGCCTTTGACGTTCGTCCAGACTTTGACGGGCTGCATGTTGTCGCGGTCAAACTCGCCCTGCAAAACGGTCTCCGTAACTTCGCCGTAGCGGTCTTTGATATCGACCAGCTTCAGCTTGAAGCGGCTTTTGTTGATAACAGCCGCGACCAGCACGTCCTTGACGCCATCCGCGATTTCCTTGGTCTGTGCGGCGGCAGCGCCCGGCAGGGTAATCTTTTCCCCCTCCGCCTGCCCCGGCGGGATAATCATGATAATGCCCGGCAGCACGGCCACACATTGCGGCATCCCCGATACCTTGACGGCGCCGCGCTCCTGCGGGGCGGCGGTCAGGCTATCGGCGCTCATCGGTGCGCGCAGCGATGCCAGATTGTCGAATACAGACTGCGCCGCTTTGGCGAAGGGCACGTTTTCCTCGCGCAGCCAGGCCTGAAACCCGCGCAAGCCCATCACGGCGTCGCTGTCGTTGTCACTGGCCATCATCGCCACAAGCTTTTCAAAACCGTTTTTGTCCATGGTGCGGTGTCCTTTCCGTCCTTGCGGATAAATAATTTAAAAACCGCCGAAGCCGCCGCCGGAATTCGCAGAAAAGAAATCCGGTTTGGCGGGGCGGTATTTAACGGTGTACATATCTTCGAAAGAATTGATGGCCTTGTCAATCGCTGTCATGCGCGCCGTGGCTGCGCGCAGGCGCGTGGCTTCGGGCGAAGCCTTGGCCGCTTCGCGGGCGCGGATTTTCTCCTGCATGCTGCGCACGACCCGCTGGAGGTTAATGGCCTCCAGAAACGCGGCAGCCATGCCCAGCGACTGCACCACGCGGTGCGCCGCCTGCCCGCCGGATACCATGAAATTGAACGTCGCGTCGCGCCCGTCCATGCGGTGGATGATGCCGCAGCGCATTTCGTCGCGCGCATCCGTCATAACAGCCGCAACGGTGGAGGCATGGTTGATGCGCATCGCGCGACCCAGCTTGCGCAGCGCCTCCTCCGTCACATGGATGGCGGCATCGTAATTGTCGAGACTGAGAAGCGCGCATTGCTCCACAATATCCACGAAGGGGGAATTGAGCGTCTTGAAAGCCGATTTGCCGTTCACATAGACCGAAGCCCAGAGGTCGGGCATGAAAGCGCGGTCGTACCCCGACAGCACCGCATCCCACTGCGCGCCCCAGTCGTAAGCTTCGCCGCGGGTGCTGAAAAGACCGTTGCGATAATAGCTGAACATGACCTTGCCCGCCAGACGCAGCGCCGTCGGCATGGTCTGGGTGCGGATAACGATTTTATCCGTCTGCGCCTTGTCTTCCAGCGATGGCAGGCGCAGGAAAATACGGTTGCTGCGCACAATCGCGGCAGGCACGATGCCTTCCGCCCCGTCGTCCAGAAACTCTATTTTTTCGCGTACCAGCGATGTTGTGAATTCTGTCATCGTCCGCTCCGCCGCCGCAAGGCTTGCGGGGCTTTGCACCAGCATGCCACTGCCCTGCGCCCCGCGCAAACACCAAATCAGGCGAATTTGCGGACCGGAGAGGAAAAACGGGTCACAACCTTGTCGGAATGCGCCAGCGCGGCGTTTTGTTTCAGCGTATCGTACAGCGGCTGCGCGGGATTGACGCTCAGCTCGCTCACGCCGTTCTTTTCCATTTTATCCAGCATTTCCAGCATTTCGGCCATATAGGCGATTTCGTTGCGGGCATCCAGTTTGAAGCGGTAGTTCTGGTTGGCGGCAACCAGATTGAATTTGCGGTTCATGGCCGGGCCTTTGATGGCGTCATGGCGGCGGCCTTTCGGATACAGCGAGGATTTGCTGTGGCGGAATTTGCTGTTGTTTTCGTCAATCATTTCGGTCGCGCCGTCCAGCACCGCGCAGAGCGTCGGGTCATTGGCGTTTTCCAGCAGGTTGCTCATGGTTT
>DDBY01000034.1 GCA_002334985.1 Micavibrio sp. UBA2020 | reverse complement strand
CTGATAACGGAGAGAAAAGGGTGCGGCACATGTCACGGCTGATTGCGGATATCGGGGCGACCAACGCGCGTTTTGCGATTGCGAATGATGCGGGCATCGAGCATATCGACGTTCTGCCCTGCGATGATTTTCCGACGCTGGCCGATGCGGCGCAGGCGTATTTGTCGCGCGTGGGCGGGGTAAAGCCGCAAACGGGCGCTTTTGCCGTCGCCATTCCGCTCAGCGGTGCGGACGAAGTGTCGATGACCAACCACGGCTGGAGCTTTTCCATCTCCGGCACGCGCAAGGCGCTGGGGTTTGACAAGCTGGATGTCATCAACGATTTTACGGCGCTCGCGCTTGGTATTACACATTTGACGGAGGCCGATTATTACAAGGTCGGCGGCGGTGAAAGCGCCCAAGGCGCGCCCATCGGTATCATCGGCCCCGGCACGGGGCTTGGCGTGGGCGCGGTTGTATTCGGCCGCGACGGTGCGCCTGTGCCCGTGACGACCGAGGGCGGCCATGTCACCATGCCCGCATCGAACGAGCGTGAATTCCGCCTGTTCGAATGGCTGAAACAAACCAAATACCATCATATATCGGCGGAGCGGGTGATTTCCGGCAAAGGCCTTGTGAATATCTATCACGGTCTTTGCGGTCTTGACGGCCTGAACCTGCCTGAAAAAACGCCGGCGGAAATTACCGAAGCGGCGCTGGCGCGCAGCTGCCCCGTTTGCGTCGAAACGCTGGATTTGTTCTGCCATTTCCTTGGCGTTGCCGCGGGCAACGTGGCGCTGACCTATGGCGCGTTCGGCGGCATTTATATCGCAGGGGGCATCGTGCCGCGGCTTGGCAGCTATTTCGCGGCCTCGCGCTTCATGCAAAGCTTCCTTGAAAAAGGCCGCTTCAAAGACTACCTCGCCCCCATTCCCGTGCGCGTGATTACGCACCCCTATCCGGGGCTGGAGGGGTTGAAGTATCTGGATTGAAAACGCATAAACAAAAAACCCCGCCGATAACCGGCGGGGTTTTTTGTTTTTATGAAGCAGCGCTTTTTACACCCGCCCGAAATATCCGCCGAAGGCGGGCAGGCTCAGTTTGCGGCCATCGAGGCTGGCGTGCATGCCGTGGCCGTCCATGGGGGTTGAATCCATGGGCAGGTCGATGGATGCGGGCGCATTGCCGAGGTTGAAGCAGCAAAGAACATCGCCGCTGTCATGGCTGCGCACGAAGCCGAGCGTACCGTCCGGCGTATCAAAAAACTTGATGTCGCCCGTGACAAGCGCCGCATGCGCCTTGCGCCATTTCAGGAAACCGCGCACGAAATGCAGCGGGGAGTGGCCGTCGGCTTCCTGCTGCGCGGCGGCTTTGGCCAGATGTTCAATCGGCACGGGCAGCCATGTCGTCGCGGCGTCGGAAAAACCCGCATTCGCTTTTTGCCCGTCCCACGGGAAGGGCGTGCGGCAGCCGTCGCGGCCTTTGTCTTCGGGCCAGAGGAAAATGCCGAAGGGGTCTTGCAGCAGCTCGAACGGGATATCCGCTTCGGTCAGGCCAAGCTCTTCGCCCTGATAAATAAACGACGTGCCGCGCAGCGTGGTGACAAGGGCGGAGAGGAGCTTCGATTGCTCCGCATCCGGTTTGCCATCGACCGCCCAGCGCGACGCCACGCGCACGACGTCGTGATTGGCGAAAGCCCATGACGGCCAGCTTTTCTCGCCCGCGGCCAGATATTCTTCGACCGCACCGCGCAGGGATTTGGTGTTGTAAACGCCGGGGCCCAGCAGCGCGAAGTTATAGGCGGTGTGCAGCTTGTCGGGGCCGTCGGTATAATCAACGCTGGTTTTAATCTGGAAGTCGTCGCCGATTTCCGCAACCATGAAGCGGCCTTCGTATTCGTCCGTCAGCTTGCGCAGGCGCTTGATGAAGGGAATCATTTCGGGCTGCGTCTTGTCGTACAGGTGGCGCTGCCAGTAATAGGGGTGGGTCTGGCGGCCGCTGGATTGTTTG
Organism: Micavibrio sp. UBA2020; assembly: GCA_002334985.1. Lineage (GTDB taxonomy): Bacteria > Pseudomonadota > Alphaproteobacteria > Micavibrionales > UBA2020 > UBA2020. The sequence goes on along the minus strand of DDBY01000034.1, from coordinate 8,113 downwards.
CGGTCGAAGCCTTCGAGCGGCGGGTTGTCGCGGAGCTGTGCGTCATGGATGCAGTGGTTGAGCGCATCGAGGCGAAAGCCGTCCACCCCGCGTTCCAGCCAGAAACGGCACACATCCAAAAGCGCGTCCTGCACGGCCATGTTGCGCACGTTGAGGTCGGGCTGCTCTTTCAAAAACTGGTGGTAATAATACTGGCCGCGTTTGGTGTCGTATTGCCACGAAGAGCCGCCGAAAACTGACATCCAGTTATTGGGCGGCGTGCCGTCGTCTTTGGGGTCTGCCCAGACGTACCAGTCGGATTTGTCGTTATCGCGGCTTTTGCGGCTTTCGACGAACCACGGGTGTTTGTCGGACGTATGGCTCAAAACCACGTCGATAATCAGCTTCAGCCCGCGTTTGTGCATTTCGCGCAGCATTTCGTCGAAATCGTCCAGCGTGCCGAACATCGGGTCCACGTTTTTGTAATCCGACACGTCATAACCGAAATCGACCATGGGGGATGTGAAAAACGGCGACAGCCACACCGCATCAACGCCGAGCGACGCGATGTAATCCATCTTCGCCGTGATGCCCTTGATATCGCCGATGCCGTCTGCGTTGCTGTCGTTAAAACTGCGCGGATAAATCTGGTACACAACCGCGCCGCGCCACCAATCGTTACGTCCGGACATCGACATCTTTTTCCCCTCTTGAAACGCATTTGTTGTTTCTGAAACGCAGTTGGCGAAAGCCGTCCGCGCGTTGTGCGGCGCACCATCTTCTGTGCGATGCGCGTGCTGCCGCCTGAAAATCTTATAGGCATGAATGGCTTGCAGGTCAAAGGAACAAAATGCCACGGCGAAGAAACGAAACGCTTGTCGCGGGCGTCATTTTTGGTACTATCTAACTATTCTGCCGCATTTAGGGAAACAAAATTGCCGGGTCATCGCATTTACTATGTGCCCCCGCGGATGGTGGGCTCTATCGACAGCTGGTCGGGCAAAGACCGCGCGGATGGCGCGTCGTGGCTGATTGACCATGCGGCGGATATGGGCTTTAACGCGCTTTGGTTCAGCCCGATGGGGCAGCCGACGGCGGTTGAGAAAATGTCGCACGGCGAAAACCGCAGCGGCAGCTATTACGCGCAGCGCGACCATTTCCGCCTCGGCGATGAATTTTCCGCAGGGCGCGGCCAAGACGAAGATTTAAAACACCTGCAGCATTTCGCGCAAAAGGCGCGGGAAAAAGGCGTGCGCCTTTACGCAGACCTTGTGTGCAATCACGTCGCGGCCGACCATGCGCTGGTCTTGCGCGAAGATGCGGCGATTGCGGATATCAAACGCGAAGCGGGCGCGAACCTGACGCCGCTGCGCGGAGCGGACGGCTCTCTCATCGGCATCAAATGGCCTGCGGCCGAGACAAGCGGCGCGGCGGGCGTGCAGCAGGAATATTTATTCAAGTTCAAACGCAATGCCGATTTCACCCTGCAAATCGGCGGCCCGGCGGAAGACCCGTGGTCTGATGTCGCGCATATCAACTATGCCTCGCCCGAGGCAAAACGTTTTTTTATTTTCGGCGATGCAAACGAAGAAGGCTATTTCAAAAAAGTCATCGACTGGTCGCTCAAGGCCGGCTTCACAGATTTCCGCTGCGATGCGGCTTATTTAATACCGCCCGATTGCTGGCAGGCGCTGATAACCCATGCGCATGCGCAAAAGCCCGATGCCGTTTTCATGGCCGAAACCCTGACGACCGAAACCGCCAAGGTCGAGGAAATGCAAAAGGCGACGGTTACGGACGCAAGCGGCAAGACGCGCCCCGCGTTCGACCTTGGCATGCTCGGCATTTATTGGTGGAATTTCCGCGACGACTGGCTGCCCAAGGGCGAAGTGCCGCGCGTGAATGCGATGGCGAAATTCGGCGGTGCAGGCTCCCCCGACAATCACGACACCGAAAATACGATTGCGGGCAGCGCGCGCAAGGCGTTTAACAATGCCGCCGATGCCAACCGCCATATCGCCGAAGTTTCGGTGCGTGATTATGCCGTATCGGTCATGACGGGCAATTCGTCGTATATGCAGATGGGCTATGAATACTGCAACGAAAAGCAGAACCATGTTTTTAAAGGGCAGGTGACGCCGCAGGATTTCACAAATCTGCAAAGCGCGCGCACGGGCGGCGAGATGGATATCCGCGCGCGCATCCGCGCCATCAACGCGCTGCATGAAAAAATGGACGTGAAGAATTGCCGCGTGGCTATCCGCCATCACGGCGAAGTGGGGGATGGTGCGCTTTTGCGCCTCGCGCTCGATTATATCGATGTGGACAGCGGGGCGGTCACGGCCTCTGCCGTTTTGCTTCTGAACCGCAAGCCGGAAAAGGGGGCGGTGCCGCTTCCCGCCGCTTATGTGGACGAGATGGCGGCGGCCGGATTGGCGGCAGCGGGCGACTCCGCACAGGCCGTCCGTGATGCGGTCATTTTCCATACCCCCTTGCCACCCCTGCCGCAGGCGCAACCGGCCCCCCGCCGTGCCGCCCAAGGCCGCCAACCCCGCCCCTGAGCTCTAAAAACAGGCAAATTTTGATATAAATAGACATAATACCCCTTGTTTTTCTGCGCGGGGTATGGTCTAAAGTGCATGAGTTTCGTGCGTACTCTGCCTGTGCGAGCCTGCCGGCACTATGCGGAAGGCCATGTCGCCCCAAGCGGCTTGAAGCGATGAATTTCCGAAGGGAACAAGCGTCGCAGCGTTGAAAGAGTTTCGAGACGTCCGGTGGTTTTTCGAAGTCACCTTCGAGCGATTTCCGGACGAATACAAAACTCTCTAAAGTCTCATCACGGTGATGGGGCTTGTTCAACGGTCTGCAACAAAGGAAATTTCTACATGGCAACCGGTATCGTAAAATGGTTCAACCCGACCAAAGGTTTTGGCTTCATCCAGCCCGAGCAAGGCGGCAGCGATGTGTTCGTTCACATCACCGCAGTTAAAAGCGCAGGCCTGGACACGCTGAACGAAGGTCAGCGCGTTTCTTATGACCTCGCGACCGAGCGCGGCAAAACCGCCGCCGCTAACCTGAAAGTTGCTGACGCTGCGTAAATAACGCGCGTCCGCGCCACTCAGGCACGGATACATACAGACCCCTGCCAGCCCGCTGGGCGGGCGGGGGTTTGTTTTTCCAGCACGCGGGTTTCCCTGATGATGCCGGAAAAGGCAGCGGCGTTATGGCCGCAAACGGTAGCGGCGTTATGACCGCACACGGTTTTTAAAGCCGTATAAAAAGAAGCGGTGCCAAGCCGCAATGAAGGGGTGCCATTTGCGCCCCAGAAAAAAGCGGCGGATTTATTTGCCGCGCATCAAAGCGGCATAGCCGCCATCAGGAAAACCTAACAATGAAAGACTTCTCTTCTCTGGGTCTGCCGCAGCAGCTCGCCGACTCTCTCGCCCGTATGAAATTTTCGACGCCGACGCCTATTCAGGCAAAGGCGATTCCTGTCGCGCTCAAGGGCCGCGACATTCTCGGCTCCGCCCAGACGGGCACGGGCAAAACGGGCGCTTTCGGCATTCCGCTGATTGAACGCCTGCTCACCACCGACAAAACGACCGCACTGGTCATGACCCCGACGCGCGAACTGGCGTCGCAGGTGCAAAAGGCGCTGCTCGAAATGCTCGGCCACGGCAGCGGCATCAAATCCGCGCTGCTGATTGGCGGCGATTCCATGTACCGCCAGCTCAACCAGCTCAAAGGCCGCCCGCGTCTTATCGTCGGCACGCCTGGCCGTATCAACGACCATCTGGAACGTCGCAGCGTCAACTTGCGCGACTGCGGCTTCCTTGTTCTCGATGAAACCGACCGTATGCTCGATATGGGCTTCGGCGTGCAGATTGACCGCATCCTGCGCCACATGCCGAAAGAGCGCCAGACGCTGCTGTTCTCCGCGACGCTGCCGCCCTATATCATCGAAATCGCCAAAAAATATCTGCACATGCCGGAGCGCATTGCGGTGGGTGATGTGCACAGCCCGATTGAAAACATCAAACAGGAAATGGTCAAGCTGAACCAGCCTGAAAAATACAAGGCGCTGTCCGAACACCTGTCGCGCCGCGACGGTTCTGTCATCGTTTTCGTCAAGACCAAGCACGGCGCCGACCGCATGGCGACCAAGCTGCAGCGCGACGGCCACAAAGCCGAAGCCATCCATGGCGATTTGAAACAAAGCAAGCGCGACCGCGTGATTGCCGATTTCCGCGACAAGGAATACCGCATTCTGGTCGCCACCGACGTGGCCGCGCGCGGGCTTGATATTCCGCACATCGAACACGTTATCAACTATGACCTGCCGCAGGTTGCAGAAGATTACATTCACCGTATCGGCCGCACGGCGCGTGCGGGTAAAACGGGCGAAGCGGTTATTTTCGTCACGCCCGAAGACGGCGCGAAGTGGAAAGAAATTTACCACCTGATGAACCCGTCCGAGAAGTCGGTCAAGAATTCGGAGCGCGCGGACGACAAGCTGACGAATAAAAAATCCGGCAGCCGCAAACCCGGCGGTTTTAAAACCGGCACCAAAAAGGCCTTCGCCCGCAAAGGCGCATCGCCCCGCCGCGAAGACGGCGAACGCAGAGAGCGTTATGACCGTGACGCACGTCCCGCGCGTGGCGACAGAGATTCGCGTCCCGCACGTTTTGACCGCGAAGACCGCGATTCCCGTCCTGCGCGTTATGGCCGTGACCGTGACGACCGTGGTGGTTACGAGGGCCGCGGGGAACGCCGCGGCTATGAAGGCCGCAATGACCGCGGCGGCGAGCGTGGTGAATACCAGCCGCGCGGCGAGCGTGGCGGCTTCAAGCCGGGCGGAAAAAAATCCGGCGGCAAGTTCGGGGATAGAAAATGGGAAAGCCGCGATAAACCGCGCAGCGAAGGCAGCTTCGGCGGCACGGAGCGCAGCGGAGATAGAAAAGAGCGCAGCGGAGATAGAAAAGAGCGCAGCTTCGGTAATAAAGAGCGCAGCTTCGGCAGCAAAGAGCGCAGCTACGCCGGCAAAGAAAACCGCTTTGCCGACGGCGAGCGTCCGCGTCCGAAGGGCAAGCCCGCCCCGCGCCGCAGCGGCGGCGATGGCGGCAGCAAGCCGCGCCCTGCAAACCGCGGCAGCGCACAAGGCAAAAAGCGCGCCTATCGCGATTGATAATCGTCTTTGGACTTAAAAAACGGCGGATTTGACTTTGGTCATGTCCGCCGTTTTCTTGTTGTGGCCTAATGAAAGTATCAAAAGCCTTCGCAAGGAGAAACGGTATGAGCGCACATCATGATTTGGCACAGGAATTCCCCGAATTTAAAGACGATATTCATGCCATGAAAATGACCGACGCGCATTTCCGCCGTCTGGCCGAAGAATATGAAGCTGTATGCAAAGAGCTGCACCGCGCGCAGGACGGCGCGGGCGCTATGGATGATGCGCATGCACAGGAGCTGAAAAAACAACGTTTGTCACTGAAATACGATTTGTTTGCCATGCTGCGCCTGCATCAGGCCGCGCAGCATAAAGCCGCCGTCTAGATTGCTTTAATTTTCTTTTTCTCAAGGCTTCCCGCAAAAAAACGGGAAGCCTTTTGATTTCGGTCAATCGGGCGGTCTGCATACAATAGTATGCTTTTATTGAGGCCGAAAAAGAAAAACAGGCCGGACAAGGTCTCATCCGGTAGAAGAGGGTGAGGCACATGCGAGATAAAACAGAAACCGCCGCGCTGCGCATTTATATCGGCGAAAGCCATTATGGCCGCGGGATGCCGGTGTACGAAGATATTCTCTACCGTGCGCGTCAGCGCGGCATGGCGGGGGCGACGGTTTTTAAAACCGACGTTGGTTTTGGCCATGCCGAATTGAAAGCGGGCAGCAGCCATTTTTCGGGGCGCGTATCGGACGACATGCCTGTGATTATCGAAATAATTGATGAGACCCATAAGCTCGAAAGCTTTGCGCAGGAAGCAGGGCAACTTTTGGGGCGGCGCGGGTTGATGGCATTGTTTCCCGTGCGTGTGCTGCATTATGGTGAGGGCGCCGCGGGCGGAGAGGCCGCGCGGAACCTGCCGCCAAATCCGCAAACATAATATTTCCCCTGAAAACGCGGCGGGGAGTTCTTTGTTGACAAAAGTCAATTAACCCGCAGTACTGATTTGTTACCAAAAGGGGGCTCGCTGCCTTCAGGTTTTCCGAGTCTGGCATCATCCGCAGTAAAAAAAGGGAGCAAAAAGCTCTATGGATACGCAAAAACCGATTTATAACAACGACATCGTTCGTATGTTCACGATTGCGACGATGTTCTGGGGGATTGCCGGATTTACCGTCGGTTTGCTCATCGCAATGCAGCTGGCCTGGCCACAGTTGAATTTCGAGCCGTTTTTGAGTTTCGGCCGCCTGCGCCCCCTGCATACCTCGGCGGTGATTTTCGCTTTTGGCGGCAACGCGCTTTTGGGCACCAGCTATTTTGTGGTGCAGCGCACCTGTCAGGCGCGGCTGTGGAGCGATGGCCTTTCGACCTTCACTTTCTGGGGCTATCAGATTTTCATTCTTATCGCGGGGCTCGGCTATCTGGCGGGTGTCACGCAGGGTAAAGAATATGCGGAGCCGGAATGGTACGCCGATTTGTGGCTGACGGTTGTCTGGGTAGCCTATTTCATCAACTTCCTGATGACGATTACAAAACGTAAAGAGCCGCATATCTATGTTGCCAACTGGTTTTACCTGTCGTTCATCGTGACGGTGGCGATTTTGCATCTGGTCAACAACGTATCCCTGCCGGTCGGGCTGGATGTGAAAAGCTATTCCGCCTATGCCGGCGTGCAAAGCGCGATGATACAGTGGTGGTACGGCCACAACGCCGTCGGCTTTTTCCTGACCGCGGGTTTCCTTGGCATGATGTATTATTTCGTGCCGAAACAGGCGGGGCGTCCGGTTTATTCCTACCGCCTGTCCATTCTGCATTTCTGGTCGCTGATTTTCATCTACATCTGGGCGGGGCCGCACCATTTGCATTACACCGCGCTGCCCGATTGGGCGCAGACGCTTGGCATGACGTTTTCCGTCATGCTGTGGATGCCCAGCTGGGGCGGTATGATTAACGGCATGATGACGCTCTCGGGCGCGTGGCACAAACTGCGCGAAGACCCCGTGCTGCAGTTCATGGTTGTCGCGCTGGCCTTTTACGGCATGAGCACTTTCGAAGGCCCTTTGATGTCCATCAAGGCCGTGAACGCGCTCAGCCATTATACCGACTGGACGATTGGCCATGTGCATTCAGGTGCGCTCGGCTGGGTCGGGTTCATCACCTTCGGCGCGGTTTATTATCTGGTGCCGGTGCTGTGGAACAAAAAAGAACTGTATTCGCAAAAACTCGTCAGCGTGCACCTGTGGGTCGCGTCCATCGGTATCGTGCTTTACATGGTGTCGATGTGGTTTGCGGGCATTTTGCAGGGGCTTGACTGGCGCACCTATGATGAAATGGGTTTCTTGCAATACTCCTTCGTCGAAACTGTCGCCAATTTGCATATCTATTACATCGTGCGTGCGCTGGGCGGGGTGCTGTACCTCGGCGGTGCGCTGGTGATGGTCTATAATCTTGTCAAAACCGTCAAGGAAGGCGCGCCTGCGCAGGCTGCCTTGCCGCAGGGGGAAGCTGCACATGCTTGAGAAACATAAAAAGCTCGAGAAGAACTCGGTTCTTCTGCTGATTTTCTCGGTCATCGCCGTGTCTATTGGCGGTATCGTCGAAATCGTGCCGCTGTTTCGTATGGACGTCACCATCGAGAAGGTGGAGGGGATGCGCCCCTATACCCCGCTCGAGCTGATGGGGCAAAACATCTACATCCGCGAAAACTGCAATTCCTGCCACAGCCAGCAAATCCGCCCGCTGCGCGACGAGGTGGAACGCTACGGCCATTATTCGCTGGCGGCGGAAAGCATGTATGACCACCCGTTCCTCTGGGGCTCCAAACGCACGGGGCCGGATTTGGCGCGCGTGGGCGGAAAGTTTTCCGACGAATGGCATGCGGCGCACTTGAAAAACCCGCGCGATGTCGTGCCGGAATCGATTATGCCGAGCTATGCCTTCCTTGCGAACCGCGGTGTCAATCTGACC
>DDBY01000099.1 GCA_002334985.1 Micavibrio sp. UBA2020 | reverse complement strand
GCGCGCAGGTTTTCAACCACGCGGCGGGCGATTTCTTCTTCTTTGTTCCAAAGAACGCCGATGTGCCACGGACGTTTGAATCCGTCCATTTCCGGCGTGAAGCTATGCAGCGACACGATAACCGGCACGATGCCTTTTTTCAGGTAGTTTTTAATCTGTCCGGTCAGCGCGCGGTGATACGGCCAGAAAATTTCGTCCAGACGCTGGCGTTTTTGCGCTGCGCTGAGGCCTTTGTTGCCGGGTACCTGAACGTGGTCGGAGACTTCGCGCATGCATTCGGGGCTGCGCTCGCCGCGGTTAACGTCAACAACGATGCGCGAATAGGTGGCGAAAAACGCCGCTGCATCGAGCTTTTCCGACATATAGCGGCCGATGTTTTCCGTACCCGGGTCCCAGGCGATGTGTTTTTCCAAATCCGCTTTGGAAAGGCCGACGTTGTTCAAAGCTTTCGGCACGCGGTTGCTGGCGTGGTCGCAAACGATAAGCACCGGTGCGCTGCCTTTGGCATTTTCAATGCGGTAGGGCGCGGGCTCTCCCGCTTGCAAAAGACGGGCGGGAAGTTTGCCGCGTGCGGCGGGCGCCTTCGCGGCAGGCTTGATGGCCGTCAAAGGCTTCACCGGCGTTTTTTTTATTTTTTGTGCGGGTTTTTTAGCGGTGGTTTTGGTGGCGGCTTTAACGGGAGATTTGCGGAATTTCATGATTTATTTTGTCACGTCTCTATATCGCGTTTAAATGTCCCGCTTGGGGGACGCTATACCATGTCCATGCCGCGGCGGGTGAATTTGACATGCCGGTGGACATGTGCCGACATCAAAAGCCCGAAACCGAACAAAACCGACAGCATCGAAGAGCCGCCGTAGGAAATCATCGGCAAGGGTACGCCCACCACGGGCAGCAAGCCCATGACCATACCGATATTGATGAAAATATAAAGGGAAAAGTTGATGATAATGCCCATCACCAGCAGCCTGCCAAACTGGCTTTGGCAGTTGAAGGCGATGAAATAGGCATAGACGATAATCGCGACCAGAAGCCCGATAAGCCCGAGCCCGCCGATAAGCCCCCATTCCTCGGTAAACAGGGTGAAAATAAAGTCGGTCTGCTTTTCGGGCAGGAAGTTCAGGCTGCCCTGCGTGCCTTTAAGAAACCCCTTGCCCGATATACCGCCGGAGCCAAGGGCGATTTTGGACTGGATGATGTTATACCCAGCGCCCAAAGGGTCGCTTTCGGGGTTCAAAAACGTCATAACACGGCGTTTCTGGTAGTCGTGCATAAAGCTCCAGAGCACAGGCACCGCCGCCACAACGCCGCTGCCGACGATAAGAAAGAACCAGTAGCTGACCCCCGCCACAAACATCATGGCGCCGACAATCATCAGAATAATCGCCGCCGTGCCAAGGTTCGGCTGCAAAAAGACCAGCCCCACAGGCAAAAGCGCGATACCAATCGGCGGCAGTAAAAACAGGGGGTTGCGGATTTCATCGGGCGTGCGGCCGTGATAATAACGGGCAAGGGCCAGCACAACCGCGATTTTCATCAGCTCGGACGGTTGCAGGCGCAAAAGCCCGAGGTCAATCCAGCGCTGCGCACCCATGCCGATATGGCCTTTGATTTCCACAAACACCAAAAGCCCCACGCAAAGGGCGTAGAAAGCATAGGAGAACCGCAGCCAGAGCCGGATGTCTATCATCGCCGTAATCACCAGACCGACCAGCCCCACAATAAGACGCAAACCGTGCGGCGTTGCCCATTTGTCGGCATTGCCGCCGTCGGCTGAATAGAGCGACATAAAGCCGATGCCGCCCACCATCACCAGCAAGGCAACAAACGTCCAGCTGATGGAGAAGAACTTTTCGGGCAGGGTCAGGTTATCGCGGTTAAACATGCTTATCCTTCCCCTTGGCGGACGTTTGATTTTTTCGGGCGTTTGCTCTTTTCGGGCGCCACAGGCGGGCGGGCGGGGCCGGGCGTTGCCTTTTCAAGCCGCTGTTTTTCTTTCATCGCGGCCTCTATCGCTTCGTCCACGGTATGGATTTTTTGCGGGTCGCGCTTTTGCGTCGCGAGCAGAATATCGCGCGCAAGCGGCGCCGCCGCCTTGCTGCCGCCCACCCCGTGTTCGACCACAACGGACACCACATAGCGGGGGTTTTCAACGGGCCCGTAGCCTACAAACAGCGCGTGGTGGCGTTGCCGCCACGGCAAGTCTTCGTTTTTTACACCCGCAGCCCGCTGCGCCGCCGTAATCGCGCGCACCTGCGCCGTGCCGGTTTTGCCCGCCATGGAATAGCCTTCTTCGCGAATGCGTGCCCCCGCCGCCGTGCCGCGCGCTTCGTTTACCACGGCATTCATGCCGCGCATGACAATCGCCAGATGGTTGGGGTCAAGCCCCAGCGACGGCCAGTTTTTAAGCTGACTGCCTTCTTCTTCAATCGTGCGCACCAAAAGCGGTTTCACCGCCCGCCCGCCATTGACCAGACGCGCCGTCATGGTCGCCAGTTGCAGCGGCGTTGCCAGCACATGTCCCTGACCAATCGCGGTATTGAGCGTTTCGCCCTGCTGCCATGCTTCGCCGCGGCGGCGCTGTTTCCACGCGCGGTCCGGTATCAGACCCGGCCCTTCGTTCGGAATTTCAAAGCCAAGCCTGTCGCCAAAGCCAAGCCGCCGCGCCATTTTCGCAATGGCATCGACGCCGATACGTTTACCGACTTCGTAATAATAACAGTCGCAGGACTGCGCGAGCGCCTGCACAGCATCCACATAACCATGCCCGCCCTGTTTCCAGCAGTGAAATTTATGGTTGCCGAGCATGTAATAGCCCGGACAAAAAACCTTGAAGCCGGGGCCGATGCCCGCTTCCAGCGCGGCCAGTGACGTCACCATTTTAAACGTGGAGCCGGGCGGATATTGCCCCGATACCGCTTTGTTCGTCAGCGGGTGGGTATCATCAGCCAGCAGCTCTTCCCACACGTCGGCGGGGATGCCGCGGCTGAACAGGTTAGGGTCAAAACCGGGGTGGGAGCAAAGAGCATAAACTTCGCCGTTATGCGCGTCCATCACGACGGCGGAGGCGCTGCGCTCGCGCGCCAGCATTTCCTGACATTGCATTTGCAAATCCGCATCCAGCGTCAACGTCAGGCGGTGGCCTTTTTTGGGGTCGGCACGGTTCAGCTCGCGGATTTCGCGGCCGACGACGTTGACTTCGGCCTGCACCTGCCCGGCCGTGCCACGCAGCGTTTCATCAAAGCTTTTTTCAACGCCGTTTTTGCCGATGCGAAAACCGGGCAGGGTCATCACAGGGTCGTCCGTCAGTTCCGACTGGCTGACGCGCCCGACATAGCCGATGATATGCGATGTTGCTGCCCCGAAGGGGTAAGAGCGGATTTCGCCTTCATCAATCGATACGCCCGGCAAATCCGGCAGGTTCATTTCGACACGCGCCATGTCATCCCACGTCAGGTTTTCCTTGACCAAAAGCGGCGTGAAGCGGCGGTGGCGCGTCATCTGCACCAGCACTTCCTGTTTGTCTTCTTCGGTCACGGGAATAAAATGCGCGAGTTTTTCCAG
>DDBY01000232.1 GCA_002334985.1 Micavibrio sp. UBA2020 | reverse complement strand
TCCGGCAGCAAAATCAGCGCCTGCTTGCCCTGCGCCAGCGCCGCGGCGACGGCTTCGAAATAAACCTCCGTCTTGCCGGAACCTGTGACACCGTCGAGCAGCATGGCTGCGAATTTTTGCTGCGCAACGGTGTGCTTCAACGCCTCCGCCGCGTCTTTTTGTGCATCGGTGAAGGCAAGGGCGCTGGATGTCAAATCCACCATGCGGCACGGTACGGGCGCGGCGACGGAGGCGGGCTTCAAAATGCCCGCCGCCGCCATTGCGCGCACAACGGCGGGAGTGCAGCCGGCAGCCGCGGCGATTTCGGATGCGCGGCGCGGCACGCCGTCCGATAAAAATTCGATGATTTTCTGGCGGTGCGCCGTATGTTTGCGCGGCGCGGTATCTGATATATCCCCCAGCGTCAGCGCGGGCGCGGATTTGGGCGGGGTCAGCGCATCCGGCGCGCTCAGCGACATTTTCAAAACACTGCCCAAATCGGCCATGGTGTAGCGCGCGACACGCTCGATGAATTGCCGGTGCACATCCGGCATCGGCGGGCAGGTTTTGTAAACATGGCGCAGGGATTTCAATTTTGCAGGGTCGATGGCATCGTCGCCGCCCGTGTCCGCCCAGACGACGGCGGCGGTATCGCGTTTACCGAAGGGGACGCTTACATAATCACCCGCTTGAGCCGCCATCCCCTCCGGCAGCACATAATCATAGGCGCGGCCGAGCGGCCCGGGCACCAAAACCTGCACCCGCCGCCCCGTTTCCACCCCTTGCGCGGGCGGGTTTTCCGGCGATAAAAAACTGGATTGGGACATACCCATCAGATACACTAAAGCCGGTTCAAAAGAAAGGGACGCCGCCATGAAATTCTTCGTCGATACCGCTGACATTGCCGAAATCAAAGACTTAGCTTCGACGGGACTTTTGGATGGCGTGACCACCAACCCCTCGCTGGTCGCCAAATCGGGCGCGAAAAACTTTATCGCCCTTATCGAGGAAATCTGCGGCGTGGTTGATGGCCCCGTCAGCGCCGAGGTTGCCGCGACGGACTATCCGACGATGCTGAAAGAAGGCCAGCGCCTTGCCAAAATCGCCAAGAACGTCGCGGTAAAAGTCCCGCTGACGCCCGACGGTCTCAAGGTTTGCAAAGTCCTTTCCGACGACGGCACAATGGTCAACGTCACGCTGTGCTTTTCCGCCGCGCAGGCCATTCTGGCCGCCAAAGCGGGCGCGACCTTCGTATCGCCCTTCGTTGGGCGTCTTGACGATATCGGGCAGGATGGTCTGAACCTGATTTCTGAAATTGTTGAAATTTATAACCAGTATCCTGCGATTGAAACCGAAGTGCTGGTCGCATCGGTGCGCAACCCCGTGCATCTGGTCGAATCTGCGAAAATGGGCGCGCATGTGGCAACCATTCCCCCCGCGGTTATCCGCCAGCTGTACAGCCACCCGCTGACCGAAAAGGGTCTTGCCACTTTCGTTTCCGACTGGGCGAAAACGGGTCAGAGCATCCTCGACGCCGCATAAGGAAAAACGGAAACCATGATGGCGAAGAATATGACGGCCGGCGATATGAGCGAAGACGATGTGATTTCTTTTCTGCGCGGGCAGAAAGATTTTTTCATCCGTCACCCCGATGTGCTCGAAGACATGGATGCGCCGGGCGAAGGCGGCGGCAAGGGTGTGGTCAATTTCCAGACCGCGCTTTTGAACCGCCTGAAAGCGGATAAAAGCAACGCCCAGCGCGTGCAGCGTGAATTGATTGAAACCGCGCGCGCCAATATGTCGAATTATTCGCGTATCCAGACAGCTGTGCTGGTGCTGCTGGAGGCGGAAAGCTTCGAAGAGTTCATCGCCGTCATGACGCAGGATTTCCCCGTGCTGCTGGACGTGGACACCGTCAATCTGGTGATTGAATCGACATCGAAGGAAATCCCCTTCATCAATCAATCGGGCATCCGTTTCGCTACGCGCGGCACCGTCGAAAAATACCTCGGCAAGGGCGATGCGCTGTTGCAATCAAACATCGCTGGCACCGAAGAAATTTTTGGCCCGGGTGCGGGGCTGGTCAAAAGCCACGCGCTGCTGCGCCTTGAGATTAGCACCAATACGCCGGCGGGTATCATGGCCTTCGGTTCGCGCGACCCCGAAGCCTTTCATGCCGATATGGCGATTGACCAGGTCGGTTTCCTCGCGCAGGTGGTGGAGCGCTGTTTCCGTCTATGGCTGGACATTCGGGACTGACAGACACGCCGCTTTCAGCTGCGCCGGACCTGCAGCAGGTTTTCGGCCTTTGGGTGATGTATCTGACGCATGAAAAGCGTTTTTCGCGCCATACCCTTCGCGCGTATTTATCCGATATTCATGTCTTTTGCGATTTTCTGACCGTGCATCTGGCGCGGCCACCGTCGCTGCATGATTTGGGAGAGGCATCCATCCGCGATTTCCGCAGCTGGCTTGCCAAACGCACGGGTGAAGGGGCGGGGGCGGCCACGCGCGCGCGCGGTCTGGCTTCTTTGCGCAATTTCATGAAATGGATGGATAAAAACGGGCATTTGCACAACGCCGCCATCGGCCGTATCCGTACGCCCAAGATGCCCAAAAAGCTGCCCCGCGCCATTCCGCCCGCACAGGCGATGCTGCTGGTCGAAAACGCAGGCATGCTGGCGCCCGAAGATGCCGAATGGGTAGGCTTGCGCGACTGCGCACTGTTCATGCTGCTGTATGGTTGCGGTCTGCGTATTGACGAAGCCTTGCAGCTCAATCACGGTACGCGCCCGCAGAACGGTGAAGTTCGCGTGATGGGTAAAGGCCGCAAGGAGCGTTTGGTGCCCGTGCTGCCCGTGGTTGAAAAAACAATCGAAACCTATGTCGCGGGCGCGCCCGTGGCGTGGGAAAAAGACACGCCGCTGTTTCTGGGCGCGCGCGGCAAGCGCATGCATCAGGGCGTGGCACAAAAACGCCTGCGCGATTTGCGCCGTGCGCTGAACTTGCCCGAAACACTGACGCCGCATGCCCTGCGCCACAGCTTCGCCACGCATATTCTGGCGGGCGGGGTGAATTTGCGGGTTATTCAGGAATTGCTCGGCCATGCCTCTGTCACGACGACGCAGCGTTATACCGATTATGATGATGCGCAGTTGATGGAAATCTACAAAAACGCCCACCCCCGCGCCCGCAGCGAATAGGCCGCCCGGCATGCCCCTGTATTCAGCAGGCAAAACAATCAGTAAGAGAATTTATATTTAAATACAATTTAAAGTTGTTATAATGGGCGAAGGAGGCGCAAATGGAAAAGCGCATCGCCCCTGCGGCGGCTGTTACAGGTTTATGCGGCTTTTTGCTCTGTTTCGCGGTGTTTCTGGCGGTGCCGGCACCTATTGACATAAACAAAGTGAGGGGTTTACACTCGCGCATCCCAATATCCCGAAACGGAGATGCCGATACCATGACCCGCCAGATATTCAACGCCGCAGCCATCCGCAAACATGCGGCGCTGTTCAGTTTGGCCGCGGGCGTGACAGCGGGCTCTATCGTCGGTATCGGTACGCTGCTGCAAGATGGCGGCACGCAGAGTGTGACGTCGGTGCCGCCCGCTGTTAGCGCCCCCGCAGCCCCCGCGCCGCAAGGGATTGCTGGCGGCCGCAGTTTCAACGGCGATATAGTCTATGTGGATACCAAAACGCAGATGCTGCATGTGCGCACGCATGTCTGGGTCGCGCAGTTCAATACCGTCAGCGTCTGTCCGCAAGGCGTTGTCGCGCCCTGCCAATATACGGCGGATGTGCGCAGCGATAACGGTGCGGCGCTGCGTACAGGGCAAAAAATTACAATGCAGGGGCTCACGCACAGCGGCGCGGCGGATGCTGTTCAGCCGCCAGCGACAGTGCCCGCCATCCGCCCGCGTCAGGATGTGGTCAAAGGGCCTGTGCCTGCGCGCGTGATTAAAACAGGCGATGGCGATACGGTGCAGACCGAAGTGGAAATTTTCCCCGGCCAGCGCGTGTTGATTGACATCCGCATCGGCGAAATCGATACACCCGAAAAAGGCGGCCGCGCCAAATGCGACAGCGAAGCTGCGCGCGCCGAAGACGCCAGCGCCGAAATGCGCCGCTTGCTCGAAGGTAAAACCGTCATGTTGCATAACGTGAAGTACGAAAAATACGGCGGTCGTCTGCTGGCCGATGTTACGACCGAAAGCGGCGTCAACGCCGCCGCACACATGGTGTCAAAAGGCCTCGCCAAACCCTATGGCGGCGGCACCAAAGAATCCTGGTGCACGCTGGCTTTGCGCCGGTAGTCAAAAACTCAAGCTGTTTTAACGAGTTTCAAACGGCTGTTTTCAACCGCGATGGCGACTTTGCCGTCACGGAGCGCCAGGGCTTCCTTGCCGAAAATCTTGAAACGCCAGCCGGACATGGCGGGCACTTTCGATTCCTTGCCGAAGGCGGCAATCAT
>DDBY01000023.1:960-10133 GCA_002334985.1 Micavibrio sp. UBA2020 | reverse complement strand
TTCCGCCTTCATGCTGTTCTATGCGCACCTGCGCCGCAATGCCCGCCGTCTGGCGCGGCTGGGTCTGGCCATGCTGCCGCTGGCTGTTTTGCTGGTCGGCAGCTGCAAGACTTATGAAAGCGCAACGGCCTATGGCAGCGCCGAAGCGCCCGCGCTGTTCCGTCAGGCGCTTTTCCCCGACAGCCGCCTTGCCGCCGCTGCCAATGACGATTATCGTCCCGCCCGCGGCTATATCAACCGCGCACAGAAATACATCTCCGGCGACCCCGAAGCGCTGATGAAACTGACGGAGCGTGAAATCAGCTTCCTGTTCGGCAAGCCTTCGATGGTGCGCCGTGACGCGGCGGCGCGTATCTGGCAATACCGCACCGATGGCTGCGTCGTCGATGTCTATTTCTACAAAGACGAAGCCCGCCAGAGCGGTTTTGACGTCAGCTATGTCGATTTCCGCAGCGGCGAAGAGCTGAAAATCGGCGGCCCCATCGCCAATAAACCGGCCACCCAGAAAAACCAGTCGCGCTGCCTGCGCACGCTGGTCAGCAGCGGCGCCGCGCCTTCGCGGGCTTAAATTCAACTTCTCAGGCGGTTTTTCCTTTGAACGCGCAAAGGTCGCGCACGACGCAGTTTGCGCAATCGGGGTTGCGCGCCTTGCACACATAACGCCCGTGCAAAATCAGCCAGTGGTGCGCATGGCGCAGGTATTTGTCCGGCACGGCCTTCAGCAGTTTCTGTTCGACCTCCTCCGGCGTTTTGCCGGGGGCGAGGCCTGTGCGGTTGCCAAGGCGGAACAGATGCGTATCAACCGCAATCGTCGGCTGGCCGAAAGCGATATTCAAAACCACATTCGCCGTTTTGCGGCCGCAGCCGGGCAGCTTGACCAGCTCTTCGCGCGTTTCGGGCACGCGGCCGCCATAATCGCGCACCAGCATTTCGGCGGCGGCAATCACGTTCTTGGCCTTGGCGTTGAATAGCCCGATGGTTTTGATGTGTTTTTTAAGCCCGTCCTCGCCCAGCTTCAGCATATCCTGCGGCGTTTTGACGATTTTGAACAGCTTTTCCGTCGCGCGGTTGACGCCCGTATCCGTCGCCTGCGCCGACAGCGTGACGGCGACCAGCAGGGTATAGGGGTTGGTGTAATTCAGCTCCCCCTTCGGTTCCGGATTTTGCGCCTGCAGACGGGCGAAAAACTGTTCGATTTTATCTTTTTTCATGTGTAGATTTTTACACGGCAGGCTACAAAATCACAAGATACCCAAAAGGAAACGCCCATGAAAGTCATCACGCATACCACGACCCGCGCCGCGCGCGGCAAGGGGCTCACGCTCGTCTGGGGGCTGCATGATTTTGCGCTGGGTAAAATGCTGGTCGCGCTGTCGTCCGAAGGGGTTTGCTGGATTGGCATCAACTGCGGTGAAAAAGACCTCGCCAAAAACTGGCCGGGTGCAAATTTGATTGAAGACGCCAAAATCACCGCCAAGCCCGCGCGCGAACTGGCAGCAGCGTGGAAAAAAGGCTGGCCGCAGCGCGCAGGCGATTTGTCCGTACCGCTGGTTTTGTACGGCACGGCATTCCAGATAAAAGTCTGGAAAGAGCTTTTGAAAATCAAATCCGGCGCCGTCGTCACCTATGCCGATATCGCGCGTAAAGTCGGCCTCCCCGCGGCGGTGCGCGCTGTCGGCTCCGCCGTTGGCAAAAACACTTTGTCGATTATCGTGCCCTGCCACCGCGTCGTGAATACATCGGGCAATAAAATCAGCTACGGCTGGGGCCCTGCGATGAAAAAAGCGCTGCTCAAGGCCGAAGGCGTTCCTGCCTACGCCTGATATCCGGTTTAGACGAAAAGCTCGTCCATCGCGCGCAGGTTCGTGCTGTTCGCAAAGATATGCCGCTCCACGTCGCCCGCACCAAGGCCGATATGACGCGTCAGAACAGCCTTGGCTACCTGCCTGAGGTCTGTGGTCGGGCGCAAATCGCGTCCTTGATACAGCTGCGTTTTATCAAGCCCCGGCCATGCGCCGTAAACCTTGCCGCCTTTCACCCCGCCGCCCGCGATGAAGGCGCAGGACGCCGTGCCGTGGTCGGTGCCGCCCGTGCCGTTGCCCGCGACGGTGCGGCCGAATTCTGTGGCGGCCAGCACAACCGTTTGCCCCCACAGCGCGCCCATGGATTTTTTAAGTGCGCCGAAGGCGCCGTCAAGCGCGGCAAAGTTATTGGCGAGCGCGCCTTGCTCCAACCCTTGCTGCGCATGCGTATCCCAGCCGCCGATTTCAATCGTGGCGATGCGCGGGCCGTTCGGTGCGGAAAGAATTTTGCCCACGGCGGCCAGCGTCGTTTCCATCGCTTCGCGGCCACGTCCGCCGCCACCGCGCTTTTTACCCATGCCCATGCCGCCGTCGTCCGCAATATCGTGCAGGCCGACAGCTTGCGACAGTGCGGTTTCAAACGCGGCATCGCCGCTATACATCCCTTCGAGCGCAATCAAAAGCGCATCGGCGGGCAGGCCATCGCCCGACGGGCTCCAGCTGCCAACGGCGACGCCGCCCTGCAGCGCAAGCGGGATGGTCTGGCCGACGGCCAGCCCCGGTGTGTCTGTCGCGGGCTGCATGACACCCAGCGCGCGGTTCAGCCAGCCATCGCGCGCGCCGTTCGGCCGCTCCGCCCCGCATTCCAGCACGTTTTGTGCATCAAAGTGCGAACGTTCGCGGTACGGCGTCGCCACCGCATGCACAATGGCCCCTTCGCCCGCCTGATAAAGCGCGGCAAAGGATTCAAAGCTTTTGTGCAGGGCATAAAAATCGTCAAGCCGCGTAAGGGCAGCGGCGGGCAAGGCCATCCCGCCGCGTGCCTGCGCGTAATAACGGTCGCCATAAGGCACGGCCGCGGCCAGCCCGTCCATCGCCCCGCGCAAAATGATAAAAACGAAACGCGCATCGCCGGGTGCGGCGGCAAACGACAGGCGCATGCCGCCCATCATGGGCAAACAGGCCGCACCGCAAAGACCTTGCAACAGCAAGCGGCGCGAAAGGGGCGTGTCTATGATTTTGCGGGTCATGGCGTTGTTACCTCCGCTGGAATTCGGGACTGGCGAAAACAAGAGTCAGCGCCTCCGCCGGGCTGCCGGCGCGGCGCACGGCGGTGCGCGTGGTGTCCGAGGCAACGGGGCCGATGGTATGCTCCAGCACATCGGCGGGGCTGACGCGCGTATGCAGGGCGTTTGCGATGCCCTGCGCGATGTCAATGCGGCGCAAAAGCGCTTCGCCGCCCAGCCAGTCTTGCGCCATATCGCTCCAGCCTGCGGGCGAGGGGGCGGAAAAAGGCACTTGCCCCAGCTCGCGAAACGCGCCGGCAAGGCGCATGTTGTCGATGTCGATATCCGCTGCGCGTAAAAGCGAGATAATAAAATCATTCGGTGTTTTTACCTTGGGCAGCGGTGCTTGCCACACTTCGGGCAGCGAAAGCAGTGTACGGTAAACATCCGGCAGATTGCCGCCGCTGCGCATATAGCTTTGGGCGAGGGTGTTGACGCTGGCGGCTGATGGTGTATCGCTGATGAAATGCCGCGCCAGTTTGCCCGCGATGAATTTCGCGCAGGACGGGTGCAGTGCAAGGCTTTCAAGCGCGCTGCGTGCTTCGTTTTCGCCGTTTTCGGCGAAGCGGATGCCAAGCAGCGTTTTATCCCCCGGCTCATGCGCGGCGGCGTTGAATAAAAAACCGTCGCGACTGCGCCCTGTGATATCGACCGTCCAGCCCGTCAGCATTTTGGCCAGCGCGATAACGTCATCCTGCGTATAGCCGCCGTTGACGCCGAGGCTGTGCAGCTCCAGCACTTCGCGGGCAAGGTTTTCGTTAAGCCCTTTGCCCTGACGCCGCCCTGCCCGCGATTGCGGCCCGATGGAGCGCGCATTGTCGAGATAGGTAATCATCGCCGGATGGCGCGTCGATGCCAAAAGCATGCTGCCGAATGTGCCCATGATATGCGGGCGCACGACATCGCGCTCGAACGCGGCGACCAGCGGCAGGCTCTGGCGTTTGGTGGCGGATACGGTGAAATGATTGCCCCAGAAATGCGTCAGACGTTCAAAAAACGGTGCGGGGCTGTCGATGGCGGCGCGGGTGCGTGCGGCGGCTTCTTCAATAAAATCGCCGCGCAGGTTTTTTTGCAAATCGCGTACCATGCGGCGCTGTTCTTCGGCGTTGGCGTCTTTCATCTTGCGCAGTTGTTGCAACTGCCCAAGCGCGCTTTGCACGACTTCGGGTGTGGGCGGCAGGCCTTTGAAGGCAGGCGACGCCGCGTAGCGGCTATCCAGCTGTGCCAGCGCCCAGCGCGCGGGGTCGGCGGCGATGGTCGCAAGCTCCCCCGGGCGCGGGCCAAAGCCGAAACGGTTGGCGGCGATAAAAGCGGCAACGGATGACATGCAAATTTCTCCCGATACATGATAATACGGGAGAGAGGGTTAAAATCCTGCGCCGTGCGGCCACAAAAAATAACCTAAATAAAACAAGGATCTGGTGAGGGGCTACAAGCCCAGTACGTCGCGCATGGTGTAGCGGCCGGCCGGTTTGCCCGCCAGCCACAGCGCCGCGCGCACCGCCCCGCGGGCGAAAAGCGCGCGGTCGGACGCGCGGTGGCCAATTTCGATACGCTCGCCCAGTGCGGCGAAGGTGACGGTATGGTCGCCAATCACATCGCCGCCGCGGAAAACCGACATGCCGATGGCGCCTTCGGGGCGCGGGCCGATTTGGCCGTAGCGCGCGGGCACCATGGCGCTGTCCAGACTGACGCCGCGGCCTTTGGCGGCGGCCTCGGCCAGCGCCAGCGCGGTGCCTGACGGTGCATCGACCTTATGTTTGTGGTGCGCTTCGAAAATTTCGATATCGAATTCCTTGGGGCCGAGGCGTGCGGAAAGCTGCTCGACGATGGACAGCAGAACATTGACGCCGACGCTCATATTCGCCGCCTGCAAAACAGCCGCGCGCGTGGCGGCGGAAGTGATGGCGGCATCTTCGACCGCGCCAAGCCCCGTGGTGCCGATAACCAGTGCCTTGCCGCTGGCGTGGGCGGCCGCGGCGTTTTCCATGGTGGCGGCGGGGGTGGTGAAATCAATCAGCACGTCACAGGCGGCGAAAACGGCGGCACTGTCCGCTGTTATTTTGACGCCGCAATCGCCAAAACCGCAAAGCGCGCCAATGTCGCGGCCAAGTGCGGTGCTTTCGGCATGCTCGCCCGCAGCCGCCAGCACGGCGCCATCATACGCGCCCGAAAGGATTTCTTTCGCAATCATCTGCCCCATGCGGCCAGCGGCGCCGAGAATACCTATTTTGGTCATGTTTTTTTCCTGCGGTATATCTGTGTTGTTTTACTGGTGTGTGCAGTTGACGGCTTCGGGGCCCCAGTTGAAGTTTTTTTCAACTTTGATGGAAAGCGCGTGCAGCGTGGCTTCGTGTTCAAACGTGTGCACGATGTCGATTTTGTCGATGACGGTCAGCTGCATGCCTTCGGGCGCCAGCAATTGCAGCGTGGCCTTGATGCGGCCGTTTTTATCTTCGGCATCGATGACGTTATAGCTGTAATTCGGCGTCGGCGTTTCAAGCGTGGTCGAGAGGGTATAGTTGTCACCATCCTGCGTCAGTTTAAAGCTGTCCGGCGTGCAGCTATAGACCAGCTGCGGCTTCGACGGTACAGGTGCGGCCATCGCGGCATCAGCCGCAGGGGATGCTTCTGCGTGATGATGTTCTTCGTGTTCGGCGCGCGCCTGTGTTTGCAAAAACATCAGGCCGCCCGCAACGATAGCGGCGGTGGCGAAGGCGGTGAAAACGGATTTTTTCATGGAAATCTCCCGATATGGCGCGCAAGACCTGCGCGGCTTTGCGAAAATATTTGACAGCGGCAGTATAGGCCAGTGATGCTGTGATATCCAGTCCCGCGCGGCGGGCATTTATGTGTGAAAGGCAGAACATGCAACAAGACGTTATTGAAAACGCGCCGTCCGTCGGCATCGTGCTCGGCATGTTCTGGGGGCTGATGTGGCGCACCGTCGTCTGGACGCTGGCCTTTCTGGTGCCGCTGGTGATTGTGATGTTCGGCCTGTCGTTTTTTATCGCCGCGAATAGCGCATCGCAGGAAGAGGCGGAGCAAACCGCCGCCGTGATTGGCATGGTCATGGGCTGGCTCGCCGGTATGACGGCGACCTGCACGGCGCTGCGGGCGCTGGTCGGCAAACGCTTCGGCAGCTACCGCCTTGTTCTGGTCAGGGATGGCGGCGCGAAAAGCGCGGATGCGTTTTGATTAGTCTTTCAGGTCTTCCCAAAGCCCTTTGACTTTATCAAAAAATCCGGACGATTGCGGGTTGGTCTTGTCGTTGGTGTCTCCCGCGAATTCCTGCAAAAGCTCTTTCTGGCGTTTGGTCAAGTTGACGGGCGTTTCGACAGCGACCTCCACAAACATATCGCCGCGGTTCGGGCTGCGCAGCACGGTCATGCCCTTGCCTTTGAGGCGGAATTGCTGGCCGGTTTGCGTGCCTGCCGGCACCGCGACCTTCATGCGTTTGCCGTCGATGGTGGGCACTTCGATATTCCCGCCTAGCGCAACGGTGGTGATGGGCACGGGCACGCGGCAGTAAAGGTTCGATGCCTCGCGCTGGAAAAAACGGTGCGGCTTGATGCCGAGGAATACATACAAATCACCCGCAGGCCCGCCACGCAATCCCGCTTCGCCTTCGCCGGCAAGGCGGATGCGCGTGCCGTCCTCCACACCTGCCGGGATGTTGACCGACAGGGTGCGCTCCTTGCGCGTGCGGCCCTGGCCCTGGCAGGTCTTGCACGGCTTCTCGATGATCTGGCCGGCCCCGCCGCATTGCGGGCAGGCGCGCTCGATCGTGAAGAAGCCCTGCTGGGCGCGCACGCGGCCATGGCCGGCGCAGGTTTCGCAGGTTTCGGGCTTGTAGCCGGGGGCGCAGCCGGAGCCTTCGCAGGTGCCGCAGGCGACGGCTTGCGGGACGTGGATGGTTTCTTCCTTGCCGGCCCAGGCTTCGGCGAGGGTGATCTCGAGATCGTAGCGCAGGTCTGCGCCGCGCTGCGGGCCGCCGCGCTTGCGCCCGCCGGAGGAGGCAAAGCCGCCGCCGAACACCTGGCTGAACAGGTCCTGGAATATGTCTTCGGGATTGACGCCCTGTCCGAAGGGATGGCCGCCGCCGGCGCCGTTGCCGTTCTCGAAGGCGGCATGGCCGAACCGGTCATAGGCGGCGCGCTGCTGGGCGTCAGACAGGATGGCGTAGGCTTCGCCGACTTCCTTGAACTTCTCTTCGGCGGCCGGATCGCCCTGATTCTGGTCAGGATGGTATTTCATCGCCAGCTTGCGATAGGCCGATTTCAACGCCTTTTCGTCGGCGCTGCGATCTACGCCGAGGACATCATAATAGTCGCGCTTGCTCATGAAGTCGCCGCCAATACCGTAAAACTCGCCCTGTGGCGGGTGATTTGGGGCGAGTTGGGGCGTGGCGCAAGGGCCAAGGTGCGGGCCGGGAGGGCGGTTTAGCTACTGCCCGGAGGGAATCTGGTAACCCCCTTTTCGACAACCGAGGCCCCCGATGAGCGGATTTCCTTGACCGCGAGGCCCCGCTGGGAGGTGCCGTCGAGGCGGTAGCGGAAGAGGCCGTTGACCCCCATGAACCCGTCCGGCGCGGTCACGCCGCCATGCTTGATGTTCTGCTCGGAGGCGAGGGTGATGGCGAGGGCGGCAGCGTCATAGGCAGCGGCGGCAAGGTCAGTCGGGGCGCGGCCATAGATGCGACGGTAGGTGTCTTTGAACGCGGTCAGGTTGTCGGGGTCGACCGTGGCGAACCAGGCGCCGGTGAGGGCAGGCTCGCGCCAGATGGAGCTGTCTTCCCAGAGGCTGGTGCCGAGGAACTTGGTGCGGCCGGGGTCGATGCCGTTGACGACGAGCAGCGGGGCGATCGACAGAAGCTTGTTGCCGCGCTCCGGCAGGATCAGGCCGACCTGCGCTTTTTCGGCGTTCACGAGGCGGGCCATGCTGGCGACCTGCGAGGAGGCGCTGGAGGCGGGGTCGTAGAAACTGCTGGCAATCACGGTCCAGCCATTCTTCAGCGCTTCGGCGCGCATGGCGGTGTCGACCTGTTTGCCATAGGCGGTGTCGGGGCCGAGCAGGGCGAAGGTGCGGATGCCGCGGCTGGCGGCGTAGCCCATGATGCGAACGACTTCTTCTTCCGGCATCACCGAGGCGAGATAGGCGCCGCCGCCAGCGACCGTTCGGTCGTTGGAGAAGGCGATGACGGGGATCTGCTTGCGGCTGACGGCGTCCTTCACGGGCGTGACTTCAGCCCCAAACAGCGGCCCGAGGATGATGTCGGCGCCTTCCCTGACGGCTTCGTCGGCGCGGGCCTCGGCAGTGGAGGCGCGCCCGGCAGTATCCTTCGGCAGGATCAGGAAATCGGTGCCGGCGTTTTCGAACATGGCAAGCTCGATGCCGGCGAGCATCGCTTCGGCTTCGGCGCGGACGTTCGCGGTCGGGTGCGAGAAGGGCAGCAGCACGGCGGCGCGCTTCACATCGCGGCCGTACATGAAGTCCGGCGTCAGGCCGCCATCGTCGCGGTAGAACTGGCCGGTATCGGTTTCGGCGGCAGTCTTCGAGGGATCAGTGATCTCTTCGCCGGTGACCGGATCAACCCGCGGCTGGCCGGTGCCGATGGAAACCGGAGGGCGGGTCGGCGTGGAGGCGCAGGCGGCGGCCAGCAGCAGCGCGGCGAGGGCGAGGCTTGGCGCGAGGGGCTTCCTGAGCGATGGTGAACGCGATGTCATCTTCTGATCCTTCTGGCACCGGCGCGATTCCCGCCACCGACGAGTCTATGAGCGCGGCGCGCACCGGGCAACAGCCGGGTGCTGTAGCGCCGGGTCTTTATGTTGTCTCCACACCGATCGGTAATCTTCGCGACATCACCCTGAGGGCGCTGGATATCCTGGGCGGGGTTGAGGAAGTGCTGGCCGAAGACACGCGGGTCGCCTCGAAGCTGATGTCGGCTTACGGGGTTAAAGCGCGGCTGAGCCCCTATCATGACCATAATGGGGCTGAACGCAGGCCAGGCCTTCTGAAACGGCTGGGCGAGGGCGCGCGGATTGCGCTGATCTCGGATGCGGGCACGCCGCTGGTGTCGGACCCC
>DDBY01000023.1:472-760 GCA_002334985.1 Micavibrio sp. UBA2020 | reverse complement strand
CGCCGCTGGTGTCGGACCCCGGCTGGAAGCTGGTGCATGAGGCGCTGGAGGCGGGGGTGAAGGTGTGGCCGGTGCCGGGGGCTTCCGCCTTGCTGGCGGGGCTGGTGGCGAGCGGGTTGCCGAGCGACCGGTTCCTGTTTGCGGGCTTCCTGCCGCCGAAACAGGGCGCACGCCGGAGCGCCATCGAGACGCTGCGGGCGGTGCCGGCGACGCTGGTATTCTACGAGAGCGGGCCGCGGCTGGCGGAGACGCTGGCGGACCTGTCGGCGGTGCTGGGGCGCCGGGAAG
>DDBY01000023.1:0-156 GCA_002334985.1 Micavibrio sp. UBA2020 | reverse complement strand
GATCGCTCGCGGAGCTGGCGGCGCACTACGAAAAAGCCGGGCCGCCTAGGGGCGAGATCGTGCTGCTGGTTGGTCCGCCTACGGAGGATGCGGCAAGCGCGGCGGATGTCGATGCGGCGCTGAAAGTGGCGCTGAGCGAGATGGCGACCAAGGCGG
>DDBY01000136.1 GCA_002334985.1 Micavibrio sp. UBA2020 | reverse complement strand
TTGATGCCGTTTTCGAGTTTGTCGAAAGCGGAAGCCATCACGTTGACTTCGGTGTTGAATTTGGTCTGGACGCGTATCATCTCGTTCGCGACTTTGCCGAGCTTGTCGAGCGGCGCGTTACCGTAGCTGATGACAGCTTCGAAGCTGTTGGGCGCTTTGTCGATGGGGTCCATGATGCGCAGCATTTCTTTGCGCAGGTCTTCTTCCGCATCTTCGAAGTAAATCACGCCGCCGCGCGCGCGCTTCATACGCTGGCTGTCTTTCGGTTCGCCGCCGTCTTCCGCATTGCGGTTAAAATCTGCTTCGGCGCTGTGCTGTTTATTCATCATCTGGAAAGGCTCCTCGGTGAATCTATGGGTACACCAACGATGGGGGTTGCGTGACTGGTTATTTTTCTTAATCGCGACAAAATTACAAAAGCGATGACATAATGTCAAGCGCGGATGTCAATAATTTTTTAACGATTACGGTGACACATTATCCAATATTTCCGGCGTTTGCAAACGCGATTATTCTTTTTATTTTCAATAGTTTATATCTCTTATCCTCAGGAATCGCCCCCTGCATGGCCGCGCATGGAGTGAAAAGTATTCCAAAGGTTAAAGGTAATAAAATTACCCTTCATGCTACACGCCACAGGCCTGCGGCGTTTTCAGATTCTCCCCTGCCCCGCGCTTACGGCTTGGGAACGTGATAGGCGAAAATATCTTCGTGCGACCAGCCGGCAAGGTCGGCGCGCACCACGGCGGGCAGTGCCTTGAACAGGCCGTCGGCAATGTGCGTGCGGCCTTCGTGCGCCAAAAGCTCGTCCAGTTTTTCCTGAATGCCGTGCAGATAGATAACATCGTTGCAGGCGTAGTCGAGCTGCGCATGCGTCAGCTCCGGCGCGCCCCAGTTGGTGCATTGCTGTTCCTTGGAGATTTTGACGCCCAGAACATGTTTGGCGACGTCTTCAAGGTCATGCGCCTGCGTATAGGTGCGCGCGATGCGCGACGCAATTTTCAGGCAATAGACGTTTTCAAGAATAACGCCGAGGTAATGGCCAATCCACCGCATGTCGCCGCGCGCGAAGTAAAACAGTTTTTTCTTCGATGCGTCGGCCATCAGTTTTTTGACGTTCGGGCAATCGTAATTGTCCTTGTCAAACTGCACCATGTGCGTCTTGCCGCCTTCGCTGCCGTCGTAGATTTGCAGCAGGCACAGGCGGTCGCGCCAGACGTTCAGCCCCATAAACTCGCTGTCAACGGCCAGCGTGTCGCCAAAGGTCAGCCCGTCGGGCAGGTCGTTTTTGTAAAGCACATAGCGTGGTTCGGACATAATGGTTCCAGTCAGCAGATTTCAGGTTAAAGTTTATAGTTCGGCTTGAAAGCCGGTTTTTGCGCCGGCTGGTTGTTTTCATTGGCGCGTTTATCCGCCATCGCGTTGACGCGCGCGATGTCGTCGAGATAATAGTTTTCAAGGCGGCTGTAATGACGGCCGCCGACGTCTTTCAGAACGTCTTCGGCAACATTGCGCAGGCCGTCGAAATTATTTTCGCGCAAACCGTCCAGCGTGGCGGGCAGCGCGTTCGGCACGCGGTCGTTGAAGAAATGCATGGCGGCCGCGCCGATACCCGGCTTGGCGTCGTCATTCGCGCCCTGCGCCGATTTCAGCGTCAGCAAGGTTGCCGACAGGTTCAAAAGCTGCGCCAGCTCGCCGCGGCGCGCACTCGGCTCGAGCGCTTCGCAATAATGTTCAAGCGCGAATTTGAAATAGGTCTTGTTAATCGCCTTTCTTTCCTCTTCGGGCACGTTGGATTGTACAGGGAAGAGAACATCCGGCGCTTTTTCCGGCGCGGTTTTCATCTTTTCACGGCCGCGGGCGATGTATTCTTCCAGAAGGATTTCAACCTTGAGGCTCTCCCCCTCGCGCACGAGCGGAGAGAAAGCTTCGGTCAGTTTCGTCCCCTCGCCGGGGAAATACTGGTCATAGCTGCGGTAGGCCTGATTGAATCGCGGCCAGAATTCCTGCAGGTGCAGGCCGTAATCGGCCACATGTATCAGCGCCATCGCGCCGAGGAATTGTTTTTCCTCAGCCGAGCCTGCGGCCCGAATATCCTTCAGGAAGGTTTCCATCATGGAAATTTCATCTTCCCATTTCGCCTTGGACAGCGCGAGCGGCCCTGCGGCCAGAAAATCCTTCGCCTTCTGCTGCACGATGGGGCCGATGCCGAGCGTGTCTTTCAGCACATAACCTTCGTCCAGCATGACGTTGATGAAGGCCACCGACTTGTTTTCGCGCACGACCTGGTCGTGATAGTACAGCGATGCGAAATCGAGGATGTTGGTGTCAATCATCATGGTGCGGGGTTTTTCTTCGCCCAGCTTGGTGCCGACTTCTTCCATGGTGAAGATTTGCGTGGCCGCTTTAAAACCGCCGTTTTCAAGGTCGCGGTAAATAATGACCATATCCACGTCCGAAGACGCGATGGGCTGGTATCCGCCGTTTTTCATCGCGCGGCCGAAAGAGCCCGCCATGATGACCAAATCCGCATTGGGGTGATGTTTCTCCAGCCACGGCTTGAGAACTTTTTCGACGACATCGTGTGCCTGCTGCATACGCGCCTCTCCTTGATAGATATTCGGGTGTGTGGCGCGACCCTAGCAACTCAACGGATTCGGGTAAAGCGCGGGGCGGTGCAGCAAAGGCGAAATCCGGACAAAACCCGAAAGAATGTATGTCTATTATAACATTACGAAAAAACGAGGCCGCTTGACCCTGCCCGCAGCTGCGGTATATTCACATAACTTATTTAAAGGTGCCCTTTGTCCAAGCCCGAACGCCCGCAAAATCTCCAAGGTAAAGAGTCGCCGCGCCGCCCGTGGCTGCGCGGTGCATTGCTGGCCGCTTTCACTGCCGCGGCAGCTGGCGGCGGCATCGCGGCATGGCATGTGACCACACCGGACAGCCCCTATGTCCATCCCCGCGCCGCCAAGGCCTATCATTTGCCGACGCGCGATTGCACGGAAATGCTTCTGTCGGATGCGCCCCTGCCCGCCGCCCCGCGCGGCAACGGCCAGCCCGTGATGGTTGTACCCGGATTTATGGGCGGCGAGATGACCATGAGCCGTCTGACGGGCAAACTCGGTGCGCATGGCTATACGGTCTATGGCTGGGGACAAGGCGTCAATACAGGTATCAGCGAAGACGTCGTGCTGGGCATGGGCACAAAGCTGAACGAGATTGCGCAAAAACATCCGGGGCAGAAAATCGCGCTGGTCGGCTTCAGCCTTGGCGGCGTTTACGCGCGCGAACTGGCGCGGCAGTTTCCGGACAAGGTATCGCAGGTGATTACCCTCGGCGCGCCGTTTTCAATGACGGATAAAAAAGGCGAGCTCGACCCCATCATGCGCCGTGCCTATAACGCCTTCAACCCGCCGCTCAATGACGAACAGGAAAGCGCGGGCGACACGCGCAGCCCGCTGCCCGTCCCCACCACATCCATCGTGGGCATGCAAGACCGCATGGTAAACTGGCGCGCCAGCCTGAATTACGCGGCACCAAATACTGAAAACATTCCCGTCAATGCAGGTCACCTGTCGCTGACTCGCGATGCGCGCATAGCGGATATCGTCCTGCACCGCCTGGCTGCGGAAACAGAAAACTGGCAGCCCCTTGCGCCCAAACTTTGCGCGCCAAAAGCATCTTAAAAAAAACTATCCCCGTTCCTTTTCCCGTCGCAGGCTGCGCGTAATGCGATAAGCCGCGCCCCCCAGAAAAAACATCGGCGCGCCGAACAGGCACAGCGTATAGGCAACTTCCATCTGCTCGCGCAGGTTGCCGGTTTCTTTTTCAAGCGCCTCACCCACCGCATCGACCTGTTCCTTGACGGGTGCCATATCGTCATCGCCGCGGGAGTGGATGTTTTCGACCAGTTCACGTTCCCGCTCGGCCAGTTCGTTTTGTTCCTGCCGGAGGTATTCGATGTTATTTTTATCGCCGTCCGCAATCGCTTCGCGCAAGTCTTCCTGCAACCTTGCAGATTCCTCGGCTATATCCTGGAATTCCGCGCGGTCTTCGTCGGTAAGCCCGCCGCCTGCCGCGCCGGATATGGCCTTGCCGATGTCACTGAAAGCCGGAAGGACCGCGCCATGCACAGAGCGCGTGACATCAATATAAAAATAAGCTGACGCCAGCATAAGAAAAAGACCGCAAAGCATGGAAAACAGCGACAGCATTTCCACAATGGCCGCGACACTCACGCCCTCTTCGCTCGTACCTTCCGGTGTCTGGCTCATGACAGGCTCCCTTGTTTTGCAAAACAAAGCATAACCAAAAAAGGCGTGCGCTGTAAAAAGAAAAGGCCGGAGGATATCCGGCCTTTCTTGTACGAAGCGACGTTACGGCTTAACCGCAACCGCAGCCGCCGGTGGAGCAGCTGCCTTCTTCTTTTTTCTCGGTCTTGGCGGCTTCAGCCTGCTTTTTGGCAGCTTCGGTCGCACAGCAGCCGCTATCGTCTTTCTGGGCTTGTTCTTGGTTGGTCATGAGTTCCTCCTTCGTTGAAGTGTTCATGCGTAAAATCATCGCGGTATTTGATGATAATAATCATCTATGCCGCAGGCATGAAAAGTCAACGCCGCGCCGCCGTGCAAAAAAAGTGTTACTAAACAAACAGATGTTAAGGCTGCGCCGGCTTTGGGGGCAGCGGGTTATTCCGGAAAGGCTTCAGCGCCGTGCGGATGGTGTTCAAATCCTCGCTGCCTACCGCGCAAATCGTATCGGCGCCGCCATAATAAACGTAAAGCCGCCCGTTATCGACCACCGCGCCGCAGGGAAACACCACATTGTTCACATCGCCCGAAATTTCGTAATCGGCTTCGGGGCGCAGCGACGGCGCCTCGCTCTTGGCCAAAATTTTCTTCGGGTCGTTTTTGTCGAGCAGCATCAGGCTAATCGTCCATTTGAAATCGTCCGAAATGCTGGAATAGACCAGCAGCAAACCTTCGGGCAGCTCCACGGGCGGCGCGCCCGGTTCGATACCGTGCGCTTCATAGCCGTTATTCTGCGGGCCGAGCAGCTGGTCTTTTTCAATGTCGTAGCTTGCCCACATTTTTTGCCATGCGGCGGGGTTGGTGAAATCTTCCGGCGCGGGGGACATCATGGTGCGCTCCACCCCCGCTTCGTCTTTCCACATGAAATGCACCTTGCCGCCGCTTTCAAACAAAACGCCCGCCTTGCAGCGGCGGTCGGGGCCGATGACCCCGTGTTTTTCAAACGTGCGGAAATCTTTGGTGCTGGCAAGGGCGATACGGATGCCTTCGTCAGCGTCAGGCTGCGACAGGCCTTTGGCAATCGATGTGTAAAGGATGTAATAGGTATCGCCGATTTTAGTGATGCGCGGGTCTTCCAGACCGAATTTGTCGAAGGGCTGGTCGGGTTTGAGCGCCGCCGCATCGACAAGCTTGAAATCCTTATCCGGCGCGGCGCCTTCCCACAGGCTCAAGTGCGATGTGTAGTTATCGTCGAATTGATTGACGTTGCCGATTTTCTGATAGCCCTTGGGCACGGAGCGCACCAGCATCACAAAATGCCCGTCGGCATGTTTTGCCGCACCCGGGTTGAACGTCGCGCCCAAATCGCCTTCGGGACGCACCACAATGCCATGCCTTTTCATCACCGCCTGCTGCCTTTCGCTTCGGTTAAGAGATGCCTGTCGATATGAGAGCGGGCAGCATAACCGCATACCCGCGCGCAGGCAACCCTCGCGCTACGAAACGCGGGCATAAAGCATGTGTGCGGCGCACAAAAAATCAGGGGCAGTTCAAAATAACGTTGGTGCGGCCATGGGTGGTCTGGATGACGTTGGCGATGCAGTCTTTATCCTGCCCGTCCTTGCCTTTGATGGTGACCTCGTATTGCCCTGCGGGCAGGTCATAGAAAGCCTTGGGCAGCGTCACATCGCGCACCTGCAGGCCGAATTCGCGGTTGATTTGCTCAATCGCTTCGGCCTTTTTTTGTTCGGGGGTTTTGGGCGCTTCGGCCATGCCGTCGCAGCCTGCGGTCATAAGCGCAAAGGGCAAAAGCGCGGTCAAAAAAGCTTTTCTCATCAAATCCTCCTGCTGTCTGAATATGCGGTATCATAGCACCGCTTTTTAATTTATGTCAATCTAAAAAAAATGCCATGCCTGCACGCCACTTGTCGCAGGGCAACAGGAAACCACATATAATCATGACATGACAGTTATCGCGCAAAATCTGGTTCACCGCCGTATCCTGCTGATTATTTCGGGCGGGATTGCCGCATATAAAAGCCTCGACCTTATCCGCCGCCTGCGGGAACGCGGGGCGGACGTGCGCTGCATCCTGACATCGGGCGGGGCGCAGTTCATCACGCCGCTGTCTGTGGGCGCGCTGTCGGAAAACAAAGTTTATACCAACCTCTTCTCCCTGACCGACGAACAGGAAATGGGGCATATCCGCCTTGCGCGCGATTGCGACCTTGTACTGGTCACGCCCGCCAGCGCGAATATCATGGCGCGCGCGGCGCAGGGGCTGGCGGATGATTTGGCCTCCACCGTTTTGCTGGCCACCGATAAACCCGTGATGATGTGCCCCGCCATGAACCCTGCCATGTGGGCAAACGCAGCGACGCAAGAAAACATCGCAACGCTGAAACGCCGCGGTATCCGCTTTGTCGAGCCCGCCGTCGGCGATATGGCCTGCGGCGAACATGGCACCGGCCGCCTGCCCGATGTGCCGGAGATTGTCGCTGCGGTATCAGACTTTTTTGCCGTGAACGGCCCGCTGCGCGGCCGCCGCGCAATTGTCACCAGCGGCCCCACGCACGAAAGCATCGACCCTGTGCGTTTCATCGGCAATATTTCATCCGGCCGCCAAGGTCATGCGATTGCCGCCGCACTGGCCGGCGCGGGTGCGGATGTCACCCTTATCTCCGGCCCCGTGCAGGAGCCGCCGCCTGCCGGCATCCATGTCGTGCGCATCACGACCGCCCAGCAAATGCTGGAAGCGACGCTGAAATCACTTCCGGCAGACATCGCAATTTTCACGGCAGCCGTCGCGGATTATCGCCCCGCAGAAGCCGCCGCGCATAAAATCAAAAAATCCGGCGATGACGGCATATCCCTCGCCCTTGTGCAGAACCCCGATATTCTGCGCACGGTGGCCACAGGCAACCATCGCCCCGCGCTTGTCGTCGGCTTCGCCGCCGAAACCGACGCGGGGATTGAGGATGCCAAAAAGAAGCTCGCGCGCAAAGGCTGCGACTGGCTGGTGCTGAACGATGTTGCGGGCGGCAAAGTATTCGGTCAGGCCGACAATACCGTGACCGTCCTTAAAAACAGCGGCAAGGACATCAGCGCCGATAGCTGGCCGCACATGAGCAAACAGGACGTCGCCCGCCGCCTTGTATCGGAAATCGCGGAAGCTTTATAAAAATAAATCCGCAATCCCGCGCAGATGCATGGGGGGATTTAGCGCGGCCAGCTTTTGTCGCCGTCGATATAGACGCGGAACCACAGCTCCAGCATCAAAAGCGCGAAGCCCTGGCGCATTTCAATCATATCCCCGTCACGCACGCGGCCGACAATGTGGCGCACAACATCCGGATTGAAAAGCCCGCGCGCAAGCACAGCTTTTTCAGACAGGCAGGTTTCCATCAAATCGCGCATCAGGCGGGCTGAAAGGAAACGCTGCATCGGCAGGTTTGCATGACGGCGCGAAATTTCGGGTAAGCCCGGCGCCACCTTCTCCACATAATTGCGTATCATCACCTTGCCCTTGCCGCCCTGATATTTCAGGTGGTCGGGCGCGGAGAGGATGAATTCGACCAGCGCGTTGTCCATATACGGCAGGCGCAGCGTGGTCGATGTCAGTCCGGCGATTTTATCCGCGCGCAGCAGCGTACTGTCTTGCAGCACATAATCTTTTTGAAGTGCCAGCAGCGATGATATCGGCGTCGGCCATGCCAAGGCATTTTCGCGGCCGCTGTCCATGAAACTTTCCATCACAGGCGACATCGTGCCGGTATAGAGCGCAGCTTTGTCACGCGCCGTAAAAACTGCCGTCATCATGGCATAACGGCGCATCAGGCTGCTGCGTCTATTGCCCAATTCGGACAGCACCATCAAAATACGCTGGCGGCATTTATCACCGATGCGGCCATTGCAGTCGAACTGGCTGTCCATCCACGATTGGGGCAGCAGATTTACACCCGCGCGATAGAATGCGGAGAATAGCGGCGGCATGCGGCTCATGCGCAAGAACGCTTCCTGCTGCAAAAGTCCGCACATCATGTCATCGGCACCGACGCCGCGGATGATGCCGTCCGTGCCCTGCCCCGCTTGCTGCGACAGCATATAGGACGAAACGACCGACGGGTCGCCCAGCGGTTCGTCAAGCGCCCAGACGATTTCGGGCAACTTCTCCATGTCCGGCGGTGTGCAGATGATTTCGTTGTGACGCGTGCCCAGACGCCGTGCGATTTCCCGCGACGGCAAAAGCGCTTCTTCGTCACCGTCATAGCCGACGGTAAAAGTATCCAGCCCGTGCGGCGGCGCGTCTTTCATCAAAAACGCGGCGATAGCCGTTTCCTCGGCCGCGCCGGAAAGCGCGATGGCCGGTTTGTGCAGCCCGGCGGCAGACTGCGCGATGGCATCTTCGAGCAGCGTATCGAAACGCGCCTGAAAATCCGCATCGGTTTTCAGCGCCGCATCCGGGCGCATATAGGTTTCCCACTGCCAGTAAGGCTCGACCATCACATGCAGGCCGGGGTTCCATATCAGGCGGTGGCCGGCGGGCAGTTTATGCACGCCCTTCAGAAACGTGCCGGGGCCCGGGCTATAGCCGAAAGACAAAAAGGCATCTATGGCACGCAATTCGGGCACGGGACGCACGCCCGGATGTTCCAGCAACGCCTTCAGTTCGGACGCGAACACGAAATCGCCCGATTGGGTGGTCGTATAGTAAAGCGGCTCTTGTCCCATGCGGTCGCGGGTAATGACCACGAAATCTTTAAGCGTATCATGCACGGCAAAAACGAACCGCCCGCGCAAATGCGTGGCCAGGTTCAGGCCATAAGCCTCGTACAAATGCAGCACAAGCTCGGCCGTGCTGTCGTTGCGGCAATGGATACCCTTGCGTTCAAGGTCTGCGCGCAGCGCGGCATAATTGGAAATTTCGCCGGAAAACAAAACAGCGATGCTGTCGTCGCGGCTATAGGCGGGCTGTGCCGCCCCTTCGGCAGCCGTTGTGCGCACCCCCATGAACACGGGATTCGCATGGTAGAACGCCTCGCCCCCGCGGCCACGGTGAAGCAGCTTGCGCACCATTCCCTGAAGGGTTTCCGGCGTCTGTGCCTGACCGAAATAACCCGCTATGCCTGCCATTATATCCCCTGTATCCCCGGTACCGTGGCGTTTCGTCGCGCAAGCATACTACACTATAACAACTCAGCCGCCAACCTCCCGCATACGGTCGCCCTCGGCCGCCGTTTCGGGGGGCAGCGGGGTCATCTTGACAAGGGTAATCTGGTTGCGCTGCTTTTTAAGCACGTCAAAGCGAAAACCGTGGAAGGTAAAGGACTGGCCGACACTGGGGATGCGCTGGCTTTCATACAAAAGCAGCCCCGCGACGGTTGAATAATCGTCATCCGGCATGTTCCAGCCCATATCACGGCTCAGGTCGCGCAAGGTGACTTTGCCGTCCACAATAAAGCTGCCATCCGTCTGCGGGCGCACACCGGTGACGGCGATATCATGTTCGTCGTCAATCTGGCCGACGATTTCCTCCAGAATATCCTCAAGTGTAATCACCCCCATCAGGGCGCCGTATTCATCCACCATGATGGCGAAATGTTCACGGCGGCGGCGGAAGGCCTGCAGCTGTTCGAACAGCGTTGCGGATTCGGGGATAAACCACGGCTCCATCATCGCGCGCGTCAGGTCGAGTTTTGACACATCGCCCCCGCAATGGCGCAGTTCCTGCAACATCAGTTTGGAGTGTATCACACCGATGATATTGTCCGGACTTTCGCGCCAGACCGGCAAACGGGTGAAGGAGCTGTGCATCACTTCGTCCACAATCCTGTCGATGGGCTGGTCGGCATTAATCATGCGCACGTTTTTACGGTGCACCATGACTTTTTCGACATTCACATCGGCAAGGTCAAGGATGGATTTCAACATCGCGCGGGTTTCCTGCCCCTCGCCGTCGTCATCCTGCTGCTCGCCTCCGCCCAGAAGATCGATGGCACCGCGCAGCTCTTCCTGCTGCGCCTCCGCATGATCGAGGGATTCGCGGCTGACACCGCACAAGCGGAACACAACATTCACCACACGCGAAATTTCCCGCGTGACCGGCGAGAAAACAAGAACGATGGCCGACACCACGGGCGCGACGGCCAGCGCAAGGCGGTCCGGATGCAAAAGCGCGTAGGTCTTGGGCATCACCTCCGCGAAAATCAGCACCAGAAACGTCACGCCGATAGTGGCGTAGGCAACGCCCGCCTCGCCTACCGTTTTTATCAAAACCGACGTCGCAAGCGCGGATGCGGAAATATTCACTAGGTTATTGCCGAGCAAAAGCCCGCCAATCAAACGCTCTTTATGCTCGCGCAGTTTATTCACCATGGCCGCGCGGCGGCTGCCGTCTATTTCCATGCGGTGCATGCGCGCGCGCGACGCCGCCGTCAGCGCGGTTTCCGAACCTGAAAAGAACGCGGACAAAACCAGCAGAACAAAGAAAAGCACCAATTCAGTAATAAAATCACCCATTGCGTTGTCAGCCCGTTTTTTGTTTAAGGAATGCGTGCAAGTCCGCTTCGTCGGTATCGCGCGACACAAAAGCCCCGCCAATGCCGCGCATCAAGATAAGTGTGATGCGCCCGCCGTCGTTTTTTTTGTCCCCGCGCATGGCGGCCAGTACATCATCCGCATCCACCTCGAAAGGCGGATGTGTCATCATGCCCGCGGCTTTCAGATGGTTTTCAATGCGCACGGGCACGCCCTCGGCGCAAAGCCCGCGCCGCACCGAAAATTTCGCCGCCCACAGGCAACCAATCGCCACCGCCTCGCCATGCAGCAAGCGGCCGTCATATCCGCCGATTTTCTCCAGCGCGTGGCCGAAGGTATGGCCCAGATTCAAAAGCGCGCGGATGTCTTTTTCCTCGCGTTCATCTTCGGCCACGATGTCGGCCTTGGTGCGGCAGCTGACGGCTATCGCCTCGCGCTGAACCGCCGCATCGCCCGACAGCAGCGCGGCGCCGTTTTGCTCCAGCCATTCAAAAAAATCCGGCTGGTTAATCAGCGCGTATTTCAAAACCTCCGCATAACCCGCGCGCATTTCGCGCGGCGGCAGTGTGCCCAGCACGTCCGTATCAATAAACACCGCGCGCGGCTGGCAAAACGCGCCGACAAGGTTTTTGCCAAGCGGCAGGTTAATGCCCGTCTTGCCGCCGACAGAGCTATCAACCTGCGCCAGAAGCGTGGTCGGGATTTGCACAAAATCAATCCCGCGCATCAAAACAGCCGCGGCAAAGCCCGTGATATCGCCGACAACACCGCCGCCCAGTGCTACAAATGCGGATTTGCGGTCAACACCCGCAGCAAGCGCGCTTGAGAGAATATGCTCGAGCTGTGTGAAATTCTTGCTGCCCTCGCCCGCCGGCAGGACGACAGGCGCCACAACCTCAAACCCCGCCGCTTCAAGCCCAGCTACCAGCGCAGGCAGGTAAGGCAGTGCGGCGATATGGCTGTCCGTTACGATGCAAATTTTCTTTGCGCGCAAAACCCCGCGCAGGCTTGCGCCTGCCGCCGCAAGCGTACCCGCGCCAATATATATATTGTAATCGCGTCCGCCGCCGAGGGAGACCGCCACCGTTTGCATATCCGCCCCTGTCATGTGTTTTCTCCGCGTTTATCCGCCGTGCGCACCG
>DDBY01000031.1 GCA_002334985.1 Micavibrio sp. UBA2020 | reverse complement strand
GCACCCTTTTCTCTCCGTTATCAGATTTTTGCCAAAGCTTCGTCGAGGTCCGCAATCAGGTCTTCGACGCTTTCGATGCCGACCGACAGGCGGATAAGCCCGTCGGAAATGCCCAGCGCCTCGCGCTGTTCTTTGGGCACCGACGCATGCGTCATGATGGCCGGATGCTCGATAAGGCTTTCAACACCGCCAAGGCTTTCGGCCAGCGTGAAGATTTTGCAGGCCGACAGCATGCGGCGCGACGCGTCAAGGTCGCCCTTCAAAACGGCCGTCACCATACCGCCAAAACCGCGCATCTGGCGCTTGGCCAGTGCGTGTTGCGGATGGCTTGGCAGCCCCGGATACCAGACCTTTTCCACCTTCGGATGATGGCTCAGCCATTCCGCGATTTTCATGGCGGAATGGCTGTGACGTTCCATGCGCACATCCAGCGTCTTCACGCCGCGCAGCGCCAGAAAACTGTCGAACGGGCCCAGAATACCGCCCGTCGCGTTCTGGATGAATTTCATGCGGTCGGCCAAATCCGCATTGTCGCCGACGATGGCAACGCCGCCGATGATGTCGGAATGTCCGCCGATATATTTCGTCGCGCTATGCACGACGATATCGACACCCATGGCAATGGGGCGCTGGTTCCACGGCGTTGCAAAGGTGTTATCGACCACGCTGATAAGATTTTTCTCGCGGGCGATTTTGGCGACGGCGGCAATGTCGGTCAGCTTCAGCATCGGGTTGGTCGGCGTTTCAATCCAGACCATTTTCGTATTCGGGCGGATGGCGGCGCGCACGGCCTCGGCATCCGTCATGTCGATATAGGAAACTTCAAGCCCTGTCGTTTGCTTGCGCACCCGCTCGAACAGGCGGAAGCTGCCGCCGTAGAGGTCGTCGGACGCAATCATGTGCGCGCCCGCCGGCAGCACGTCCAGAACCGCGCACATCGCGGCAAGGCCGGAGCCGAAAGCGAAAGCCGCGCTGCCGTCTTCCAAATCCGCCATGGCGCGTTCGAACGCATGGCGCGTCGGGTTGTGGCCGCGGGCATAGACGAAACCTTTATGTTCGCCCGGCGCGGATTGCGCGTATGTGGATGTCGCGTAAATCGGCACATTCACCGCGCCCGTCGTCGGGTCGTGCATCTGCCCGCCGTGGATGCAGCGCGTGGAGAAAGAGCGGTTTTTGCGGGAAGAAGAAGCAGAAGACATCAGGCGACCTGACCTTTCAGATAAAGATGGTTAAGCATATCGACGCGCGTAACGACGCCCAGGAATTTATCATCGTCCACCACCATGATGGCGCCGCCCTGCTGCAAAAGCGGCGCGGCGGTTTCAATCGGCGTATCCTTGGGCAGCACGGGCGCGGCTTCGCGCATCACATCGGCAACCGTGCCGGACATGGACGAATTTTTATCGCCCATGGTCATGCGGTTCAGCAGCGTTTTTTCATCGACCACGCCGACCAGACGCTTTGCAGCTTCGTCGAGCACCGGAAGCTGCGACACGTCGGCAAAGCGCATGCGTTTATAAGCCGTTTTCAGAGGGTCTGTCGCGCGCACGAAAATCGTATCGCCGGCATCGTGGCGGCGCATGACGAGGTCTTCGATAGCGCCCGTGGGCTTGCGCGGGGTGAAGCCCTGCTCCGACAGCCAGAAATCGCTGAAGGTCTTCGAAAGATACTTGTCGCCGCGGTCGCAAATCAGCGTCACGACGCGCTTGGGCTCTTTCTGTTCGCGGCAGTATTTCAGCGCAGCGGCGGCCAGCGTGCCCGACGACGGGCCTGCCAGAATGCCTTCTTTCAAAAGCAGTTCGCGCGCAGTGGCGAGGCTTTCCTCGTCCGTAATCGTATAGGCTTTTTGGGTCAGCGACATATCAAGAATATCGGGAATAAAATCTTCGCCGATGCCTTCGACCAGCCACGAGCCGGGCTCGACCGTCTTGCCCTCGTTCACCAGCGGGGCAAGGATGGAGCCCGCGGGGTCCGCCAAAATCATTTCGGTTTTGGGGCTGTGTTTTTTCATGTAATTGCCGATGCCTGTCAGCGTACCGCCGGAGCCGACGCCGCAGATGATGACATCCACATCGCCTTCCATCTGCGTCAAAATTTCAGGCGCGGTATATTCGAAATGCGCCGCCACGTTGGCCGGGTTGGCGAATTGGTTGACGTAAAAACCGCCGGTTTCCTTGGCGATACGCGCCGCGACATCCTGATAATATTCCGGATGGCCGCGCACGACGTCGCTGCGCGCCACGCGCACGTCGGCGCCCATGGCTTTGCAGTGGAAAATTTTCTCCCGCGACATTTTATCGGGCACGACCAGAATGACTTTGTATCCTTTGAGCGCACCGATAAGCGTAAGGCCAAGGCCGGTGTTGCCGGCTGTCGCTTCGATAATCGTGCCGCCGGGCTTCAGCTTGCCCTCCTTCTCCGCCGCGTCAATCATCTGGCGGGCGATGCGGTCTTTGATAGAGCCGCCAGGGTTTTGCGATTCCAGCTTGGCGAACAGGCGGCAAGGGCCCGTATCGATGCGGGTAATCTCGACAAGCGGCGTATTGCCGATGAGCTGCAAAATGGCGGGCGGCTGGTTGGTCATGGCGGTCTCTTATGTTGAAATTTTGCTGATTTTATAAAGCATTATGCGCAAAGTAAAACTTTTTCGCCGCGCACGCTTTACCCGAATATCCGCGCGCAAGATTGCGCGTGACTCGGCCTTTATAACTGGCTAAAACCTTGAACATGAAGCAGGAACAAGCCCCCCTTTCAAACCAGACCCCGCAAACGCTCTGGGTTTCATTGCGCAGTGCAGCAGAAAAACTCGCCGCCGAAGATGCCGTCTTCGCGCCGTTTTTGACGGATACGATTCTGTCCGCCGCGCATCTGGGCGATGCCATGGGCAGGCTGCTTTCGCAAAAACTGCAAACGCCACATTTCCCCGCCAGTGTTTTCCGCGACGCCTATGCCGCGCTATGGCTGCGCGGTGCGGAGACGCTTGGCGGTAAAATCGTGCGCGACATGCAAACGGTTTTGGCCAACGACCCCGCCGCGCATGACGCGCTGCGCCCGTTTTTGTTTTTCAAAGGATTTCACGCACTGCAATGCCACCGCCTTGCGCATGACCTGTGGCATCACGGGCGGCAGCCGCTGGCGCTGCTTGTTCAAAACCGCGTGTCGGATTTGTTCGGCGTTGATATTCACCCCGCCGCGCGCATCGGCTGCGGCATCATGTTCGACCACGCGACAGGCATTGTGATTGGCGAAACCGCCGTTGTCGAAGACGATGTTTTGTTCTGGCACGGCGTGACGCTGGGCGGCCGCGCCTTCGCCCCCGAAGACCGCCACCCCAAAGTGCGCCAGGGCGCACAAATCGGCGCGGGCGCTACGATTTTGGGCAATATCGAGATTGGCGCGGGCGCAAAAATCGCCGCGGGCAGCGTGGTTGTAAAATCCGTCCCCGCCGGCGCGACCGCCGCAGGAACACCGGCGCGGATTATCTGAAGATAGATGAGACCATCTAGACACCGGCCTGCGCCGGTGTGACAGCTTATTTTTACTGCGCATTCTTCGTTAGCGCAGAACCGCACGTCACACCGGCGCAGGCCGGTGTCCAGCAACGCGCGCCGTCCCGCCCAGCAGCCGCCTTAAATCCGCGCGGCGATTTCCTGCAACTGGCGCAGGTGAATGGCGTTGTGTTCCGCCAAAAGCCAATGCCACTGGCGCAGCGTAAACCCGCCAAACCAGGGATGCGCGTAGGTGAGCGCGCTATCCCGCTTTTCCGGCGGCACCGCCGTTTCGATTTGCGGCATCAGCGTCGATATAAAAGATTTATAATTCGCCAAAACGGTTTGCGCGGGCAGCTTGCCCAGCGGCTTCACGCGCGCGGTATCGGCACGGCCGGGCGGCACCTGCCCTTGCGACAAGCGGATGATGATATCGCGCATGCCCGTGCCGACAATCATCAGATGTTCCAGCGTCATGGCGGCAGACCAATAGCGAGAGCTGTCTTCGAGGCCGCGCAGGCGCGGCACCAGCACGCGTTTTTGCAGCTGGCCGTTATCCATTTTCTCGGCAATCGCCAGCAGCGCGCCGTTCGTATCGGCAAAACGCTGTGATACGTCCGCCCAATCCGCCTTGGCCGCCACACAGGGGCCGATGTAATGCCGCATGACCAGCCGCACATACCACGGCACGCCCGCGCCGGGCGCGGCAAGGCGGGATTCTATTTCCGCATCGCTCAAACCTTGTGTCTTCATATCAATCTTTTTTCTTTTGTTCGGTTTTTTTCACGCCCGTTTCCGGCGCAGGCACGGTGGCCGGCGTCCAACTGCCGCCGATAGCGCGTATCAGGCGCACGGTTTCGCGCAAACGTTCACCCTGAATCTGAATACCGCTGCGCTGCGCCTCAAGCGCGCTGCGGCGCGCGGTAATCGCTTCCAGATAGCCGACGTCGCCGTTTTCGTAGCGCATCCCCGCCAGCTCCGACGCACGTTTGGCCGCGCTTTCGGCCACGGCCTGCGACGATGCCTGACGCGACAGGGTTTTCAGGCGCGACAAGCTGTTTTCGACATCGCGGAAGGCGACCAGCACGCTCTGGCGGTAATCGGCCACGGCTTCTTCGTAGACGGCTTTTTGACGATCCAGCGCCTTGATATTCTCCCCGCCCGCAAAAATCGGCAGCGTCAGCATGGGGCCGATGGCCCAGGTGCGGCTCGACCATTGAAACAGGTTCGACATGACGTTGGATTCAACCCCCGCGTTCCCCGTCAGCGACAAG
Organism: Micavibrio sp. UBA2020; assembly: GCA_002334985.1. Taxonomy (GTDB): domain Bacteria; phylum Pseudomonadota; class Alphaproteobacteria; order Micavibrionales; family UBA2020; genus UBA2020. Next base: position 3,826 of record DDBY01000031.1, on the reverse strand, counting down.
GTGGGGAAGAACGATGCCTTCGCCACACCGATGCGCGCGTTTTCCGCGGCCAGTTTATATTGCGCGGCGGCGATATCGGGGCGGCGTTCCAGCACGCTGGACGGCACGCCCGCCGGAATGACCGGAATACGGCGCGGCAGTTCCGACGGTTTCAGCGAAAACTCGCCCGGCGCCTTGCCCAGCAGCAGCGCGAGGGCGTGTTCCGCCTCTTTGCGCTGCTGGATGACGTCCTGATACTGTATGCGGGTGTTTTCAAGATCGACCGTCGCCTCGGCGATATCCAGCTCCGTAATCGTACCGATATCGAGGCGTTTTTTGAGAATTTTCAAACCATCTTCGCGCAGGCCGACCGATACCGACAACACCCCGCGTTCACGGTCGAGCGCGCGGATCAGGAAATACAAATCCGCCACGTCCGCCTGCATGGCAAGGCGCATGCTTTGCAGCATCGCCTCGGCATTGAGCGCTTCGGCTTTCGCCGCCTTGTTACGGTTGCGCACGCGGCCGAACAAATCCAGTTCGTAGCTGAGCGTCAGGCCGGTCTTGAGGCTGTTTTCAATCGCCAGCTCGCTGCCGGGCGCCATGCCGCGCGCAACCGCATTGGGTTTTTGGCGCGTGGCCGATGCATTGCCATCAATATCCGGAAAGAAACCGGCGCGTGCCTGCCCCGCCGCGGCGCGCGATTGACGTACGCGCGCTTCCATCGCCTGCACTGTCAGGTTGCCATCGGCCGCTTCGGCCTGCAGTTTATCAAGCGCGGGGTCTTTGAACACTTTCCACCATGCGCCGCGGTCGATATGCGCGGCGGGTTCGCCCACTTTCCACTTGCCCGTGACCTTCAGGTCTTCGGCTTCGCGGAATTGTTCCGCCTTGGCCGTTTCGGGCAATTTGAAATCGGGCGCAAGGTTGCAACCGGAAAGCGGCACACCAAGGGCAGTTGTGAGCGCGAGCGCGATGATAAGTTTTTTCATCTTAATGCACCTTCAGAACCGGCACGGGATGCAAACTGGTCAGCTTGCGGCCGGAAAGTTTACGCAGGAATACATAGAACAGCGGCGTCAGGAACAGCCCCATGAACGTCACGCCAATCATGCCCGAAAACACGGTAACGCCGATGGCCTGGCGCATTTCCGCACCCGCACCGGTTGACAGCACCAGCGGCACCACACCCATGATGAAGGCAAACGACGTCATCAGAATGGGGCGCAGACGCATGCGGCACGCGGTCATTGCGGCCTTCACCGTCTCTTCGCCCGCCAGTTCCAGTTCGCGCGCGAATTCGACGATAAGGATGGCGTTCTTGCACGCAAGCCCCAGCACCACCAATATCCCGATTTGGGTGAAGATATTGTTATCCCCGCCCGTCCACCAGACACCGAAGACGGCGCTGAGCGTAACAGCAGGCGCAATCATGATGATGGCCAGCGGCAGGATAAGGCTTTCATACTGCGCCGCGAGCACGAGGAACACGAGGAAAATGCAAAGCGGGAAAATATAAATCGCCGTATTGCCTGCAAGAATTTCCTGATACTTCAGCTCCGTCCATTCGAAATCCATGCCGGGGGGCAGGACTTCGCGCAGGATGTTCACCATCGCCGTTTCCGCCTCGCCCGACGAGAAACCGGGCGCGGGGCCGCCGTTCAGCTCGGCCGTGCGGAACAGGTTATAGCGCGATGCACTGTCGGGGCCGTAGCTTTGCTTGACGCTGAGCACACTGCCGAGCGGCACCATCTCCCCCGCCAGATTGCGGGTTTTGAGCTGCGCGATATCCGCCGCATCCATACGGAACGGCGCATCCGCCTGCGCAATCACCTGATAGGTGCGGCCAAAACGGTTGAAGTCGTTGATGTAGTAAGAACCGAGATAGACCTGCAGCGCCTCGTATATATTGCTGAGCGGGATGCCCAGTTGCTTGGCGCGGTCACGGTCGATATCGACGAACAGCTGCGGCACGTTGATTTGATAACTGGAGAAAACGCCCGCCAGCTGCGGCGTTTGCCAAGCTTTCATCTGCGCGGCCATCAAGGCGCCATAAAGCGCTTCGTCTCCCAAATCGCCGCGGTCCTGAATTTGCAGGCGGAAACCGCCGATGGTGCCAAGACCATCGACTGCGGGCGGCGGGAATACACCGACGAAGGCGTCTTCAATCGCCATGCCCAGCTGCCCCATCAGCTTTTCGGCAATCACGGGGCCGTAAAGGTCGGGCGTGGTGCGTTTTTCAAACGGGTCGAGGGTCATGAAAACAATCCCCGCGCTCGAACTTGCCGCAAAACCGTTGATGGACAGCCCCGGGAAAGCGACGGCGTTTTGCACGCCCGGCGTTTTCATGGCGATATCGCTCATGCGGCGAATGACTTCTTCGGTGCGCTGCAAATTGGCGCCCGACGGCAGCTGCGCGAAGGCGACAAGATATTGTTTATCCTGCGCCGGCACATAGCCGCGCGGCGTGATGTTGAACAAAACGACCGAGCCCGCGATAAGCGCCAGATAAACCGCGAACATGCCCACTTTGTGACGCACAATGCTGCCGGTGGTCGCTTCGTATTTTTTGGACGACGCCTTGAAAAACCGGTTGAAGCCGCGGAAGAACCAGCCGAAGCCCGCATCGATGATTTTTTGCAAACGGTCAGGTTCCGCATCCGGCGCGTGCAGCAGCTTGGCCGCCATCGCAGGGCTGAGCGTGAGGGAGTTGAAGGCGGAAATAAACATCGAAATCGCGATGGTCAGGGCGAATTGTTTATAGAACTGCCCCGTCAGACCGCTGACGAAAGCAACGGGAATGAAAATCGCACCCAGCGTCAGGGCAATCGCGATAATCGGGCCGGATACTTCCTGCATCGCCTTATAGGCGGCTTCACGCGGGTTGAGGCCTTCTTCGATGTTCCGCTCCACGTTTTCGACGACCACGATGGCGTCATCGACGACAATACCGATGGAAAGAACAAGACCGAACAGCGTCAGGTTGTTGATGGAAAAGCCGAACAGCTTCATAACCGCAAACGTCCCCACAACCGACACCGGCACAGCCAGCAGCGGAATGATGGACGCGCGCCATGTTTGCAGGAACACGATAACCACGATAACGACCAGAATGACGGCCTCGACCAGCGTGGTCACAACGGCATCGATACTGGATTGCACAAAGCGCGTCGGGTCATACACGATGGTATAATCGATACCGTCGGGGAAAACGGTGGATTTCAGCTCCGCCATTGTCGTGCGCACGTCGTTGGCAAGCTGCAGCGCGTTTGATTCAGGTGCCTGAAAAACGGCAATAGCCGATGCCTGTTTGTTGTCGAGCAGCGAGCCGAGGGCGTAGGTATTCGCCCCCATTTCCATGCGCGCCACATCGCCAAGGCGGATAATACCGCCGCTTTCGGTTGTTTTCAGGATGATACCCGCGAAATCTTCTTCGGTCTGCAAACGCCCCTTGGCATTGACCAAAAGCTCGAACGCGCCTTTGTCTTCGCGCGGTTGCCCGCCGATGATACCGGCTGCGACCTGCGCGTTTTGTTCACGCACCGCGGCCACCGCGTCACCCGCCGTAAGGCCGAGCGCCGCAAGCTTGCTTGGGTCGAGCCAGATACGCATGGCGTAATCGCCGCCGCCGAAGACCTGCGCCTCGCCAATACCGTTCAGGCGGGCGATGCGGTCTTTGACGTTCAGAACGGCGAAGTTGCGCAGGTAATTGGTGTCATAGCGGCCATCGGGCGACGTGATATGCACGATCATGGTGATGTTGGATGCACTTTTCACCGTCGTCACGCCGAACTGGCGCACGATGTCGGGCAGACGCGGCAATGCCTGCTGCACGCGGTTTTGCACC
>DDBY01000085.1 GCA_002334985.1 Micavibrio sp. UBA2020 | reverse complement strand
GAATTTTTCACTCTCGAAGCTTTTGTCTTCGATAATCAGCACACGGGCTTTTTCCGACGGTTCCGCCAGAAACGTGCCCTTGTTGCCGACGAACCCGAACTGGTTCGCGGTGTTTTCACGGATACGCCATTCATCGACCGTCATTTTCAGACGCACGAGGGAGCGCACGCGCGCCATCAGCGCAATGTCATTCACAGGTTTCGACAGGAAATCGTCCGCGCCGGATTCAAGCCCGCGCACGCGGTCGGTCGCGTCGGTCAGCGCCGTCACCATGACCACGGGGATATGCGCGGTCGCGGGGCTGCTTTTCAAACGCTGGCAGGTTTCAAAACCATCCATGCCCGGCATCATGACGTCGAGCAGGATAATATCGGGGCTTTCTTTTTCGGCTTTTTGAATAGCCTCGGCGCCGCTGCTGGCGGTAATGACGTCGAAATATTCCCCGCTCAGCTTTGCTTCGAGCAGTTTGACGTTCGGCAGAATGTCATCGACGACCAGTACGCGTGCTGTCATAAAATGGAACCCCAGCCTGATTAGGCATTTTTTGCGGAAGGAGAGCCTTCCTATCAACCCTAAAGCAAAATGTTAAAGGAAGAATTACCCGTTTTAAAGGCTTATTTCTAAAAGGTTATTTGATTATTTTTCCAGGTGTTTTTGAACCACCTGCATAAAATCCACGATGGAAATCGGCTTGCTGACATAATCCTCGCAGCCGCCCTGACGGATTTTATCCTCGTCCCCCTTCATGGCGAAGGCCGTGACGGCAATCACAGGGATAGCGCGCAGCTCGTGGTCGCTTTTGAGCCATTGCGTCACCTCCAGCCCCGAAACCTCCGGCAGCTGTATATCCATGATAATCAAATCGGGTTTCTGGTCGCGGGCGATATCCAGCACCTGCCCGCCGTCTTTGGTTTTTATCGTATCATAGCCATGTGCGCCGAGCAGGTCTTCGAACAGCTTCATGTTCAGCTCGTTGTCTTCGACGATAAGCACTTTCTTTTTCATAGACATCTCCCCTTGATGCCGGGCGCGCCATATAAATACGATAAAAACGGGGGCAATGGGCGCAGCCTTCTCCCTCGTTATACGCGGGGAAAGCTTAACAATCCGTTAAGATTCGTTAGCGAAATTTAAACGCGCGCGGCTGCAGGCTCTAGTGGCAGACTCTAGCGGCAGGCTTTGGCAGGCAGGGTTTCTACCGCCGACAAAATCTGTTCGATTTTAAACGTCTTGTAATCGACCAGCACATGACTGACGACGCCGTTGTCGTGCAGTACCAAATCCATTTCATAGGTCGGCGACATTTCTTCGGCATCCATGGTCGGGAATACCGCCATGCGCACCAGCCACGCATCGCCCGAAAGCAGCGCTTTGTCTATCTTGCGCCCGTCCTTCGGCTCTTTCGCGACGCGCGACAAAACTTCTTCCGGCGTCAGCTTGCGCGTGACAATCGCATTGACCTCGACAGGGCCTTCTTTGTCGGTGCCGTCGAAAAGGACGGAATGATAGGTGCGCTTGCCTTCGCGCGCGGTGCGGATGATTTCCTGCGTGTGGAAACTCGGCAGCACATAGCCTTTGGGCAGCTCGAAATAAAGATTTTCAGGGCGCGTGAATTCGGCTGTCGCCGCGCCTTCCACCCCGCGCGTGACGGAACCGCGCAGCTGCTCGCTCGGCGCGCCGTTTTCAAGGCGCTCGGAGCTGAATTGAAACTGGCTCTGGTCTTTCGCCTCCCACGATACATAGTGCGTGGTGTTCACCGTCGCAGGGCGTTCGGGGAAGTAGTATTCGAGCGTAAAGCGATGGTCGGTCGTCCAGGCATCGCAGGCATCGTCCTGTTCATACATCATATTGCCGCGGATATCCGTGATACCGGCGCCGGAGCTGACGGAAACCAGTTTAATATCGTAAAGCGCCTTGTGCGGGGCATAAGACTGCGCGGCGGTCATGGGCATGGCCTTGGCGGGCGCGGCGGCGCTGCTGCCCGCATGGGCGCTGCCAGCCGCAAGGCAAAGGCCTGCGGCCACAGCCGTAAGGCAAATACCGCGCAGGCCGCTTTTCAAAAACCCGTTCATAGCAGAAACCCTTTCTATCCCCGCCGCAAGAAGCGGCCTTTTTTAAACCCACCATCCAATGTAACGCACGCACAGGCAAAAACAACCGCGGCAGCTCAGGCAGATTTTACCCCGCGGCAGACCTATCCCCTGTGTCCACATGCAGAGGTAAGAATTAAGTATTTGATTTTAAAAGAAACATTCCAAGCCCCCGTCTATCCATAAATCTGGCATAGATTTGGCATATACCCTTGGCGTAGGGAACTCTCTCATAGGGAAAACATCATGACCGCACCTGTTGCCGAAGCCGCTCTCGCAGAAACCGCCGTGCTGCCCGCCTTCCTGTCTGCCGATGCCCCCGCGCTTGAACGCACCGCCGCCCACCGCCTGCACAGCACCACCGCCGCGCTTTTGAGCGATGCACAAAGCCGCCTTGATGCCGCAGAGAAAATGATTGCGGCGCAGGAAAAACGCATCCGCGAGCTGGAATCCCTCGCCAGCACCGACAGCCTGACCGGATTGATGAACCGCCGCGGTTTTGAAACATTTTTCACACAGGAACGCGCCCGCCAGCGCCGCCACGGCAAAGACAGCGCAGGCTGCCTTCTGCTTATCGACCTTGATATGTTCAAACACATCAACGACACCTACGGCCATGATGCCGGTGACGCCTGCCTGCGCGAGGTTGCGGAAATCCTGTCGCGTAACCTGCGCCTGCTGGACGGCATTGCACGTTTTGGCGGTGATGAATTTGCCGTGATGATGGCGGATACCGACAGCGAAAAAGCCGCAGGCCGCATCGCCATCCTGCGCGCGGAGCTGAACCGTATCGAAATCGAATATAACGGCAGCACGCTGCGCTTTGGCGCCAGCCTTGGTCTTGCCGCGGTTGATACGCAAACGGCTTTCAGCGACCTCTACCGCACCGCCGACGCCGCGCTTTACAGCAACAAACAGCAGCGCCGCAGCGGCAAAGCCGCATAACTAAAATACAAAGCCGCCTGAACCACGTTTTTGATTTTACCCCCCTAGCCTTCACGCCATGACAAAGAACCTGTCATGGCGTTTTTCTTAGGAGCGTTTTTCTTTGAGGGGCGCTTATTTCAGAAAATCAAAGCGTCGGCGGTTTGCCCGCAGGCTGCGCAGGGGTTGCGTTTTGTGCAGCCAGATAGGCCTCGCAGGCTGCGCGCACGCGCGCGATGGTATCGGCATAGTCGCCTTTGTGCAAAACACCGATACCGCCCGCCTTGACCCAGGCATCGATATTTTTCTGGCGGTCATCGACCAGCACATGGTTCGGGCGGGCAAGCAATTCTTTGTCCTGTGCGCGGCAGATAATCAAATCCAGCAGCCCCCAGTGTCCCCACTGCTTTTCAACCCATGCGGCCTTGCCGTGAAAACAGGCGGTGCGCGGCGTGGGCGCGGTCAGCATGCGCACTTTGCCGAATTCTTTCATGTCGTCGTAGAATTTCTTCATGCCGTCGAACGCAGGCATGGATACCCACCAGCCGAAATCCAGCTCATCCCATTTCGGCTGGCCTTTGGCATCAAACTTGCCGTTGTCGCGGGCATGCTTGTCGAAATCCGATAAAACGCCGTCCATGTCCAGAAAAACCTCGAAAGGCTTTTGTGCCCCCTGCGCAGCAGGTTTTTGTAAATCCTGCGCGGATTTGAAATCTTTCTTGCTCATGACTGGCTTACTTTCCGGCGGCTTGCGGTTTGGGCGCGGTGGCGGGGGCTTTAGGCAGTTTTGCCTGCGCCTCTTCAATCACAGCTTTGTTTTTTACCTCGTCAAAGCTGCGCACCTGCGTGCTGTCGAGGCCGCTTTCGAAATTGTGCGTAATCAGCGTCGCTTCGCGGGTTTTGAAATTGAAAACTTCGGTCAGGCGATAGCCCGGCGCGCGCAGGATGCTGACATGCGCCACGGTCGTATCATCCACTACCTGCCATGGCGGCGTTTGCGCATCGATATGTGCCTGAATGACAGCGCGCAGCGCAAAATGCTCGCGCGATTCCGCCACATCCAGAACGCTGTTGCCGTCCCTGTCGCGTAGATGCGTACGCGCGCCCAGCGCCAAAAGCTGGCGCACGCGCTTTTCGTCGTTATTGCGCGTCGCGTAAAACAGCGGCGTCCAGCTGCCGCCCTCCGCCCCCGCATCGGGCTTCGCGCCCGCGGCCAAAATCATATCCGCCAGCGCATCATTTCTGGCCGCGACGGCATAGGTGAAAAGGCTGAGGCCGGTTTCTGTTTTTGCATCGGCATTGCCGCCCGCATCCAGCATCAGGCGCATGATGTCCGCATTGCCTTTTTTGACAGCGGCGCTCATCGGCGTTGTCTCGCGGTAGCCCATTTTCAAATTCACCTTCGCCCCCAGCGCCAGAAGCGCCGCGACCATATCCGGCTTGCCCGCATTAATCGCTTCGGTCAGCGGCGATTCCGCGCCCCAGCTGCGGTGATAATTCACGTTGCCGCCTTCGGCTGCCGCTTTTTGCACGCGCGCAATATCGCCCGCCTTGACCGCGTCCATGACGCGCGTATCCAGCGTTTCCTGCGCGGTCAAAAACAGGCGCAGCGATTTGAAAAAACGCCCCAGCGCCGCGCCAAGGCGGCGGGTATCTTCGCGCAGGCTGTAGGATTGCGGCTCGTTGCTCATGCAAAAAATCCTTATGAATCGGCTATATGAATGATGCCGCCACTTTAAAAAGCGCTTGTCATTATGTCAATGCGAAATACGGAAAAATATATACTGATTTAGTGTTATAAATCAGATATTTAAATGGTCGCGCAGCTTCCACCACAGATAAACCATCTGCGCGCCGTAGCGTCCGGCCTTGCCGCCCGTGAACGATAGACGGAAATCGTCAAAGGCATGATAACCTTGGTCACCCGCCGCAATCGCGGCCGCCATAATTTCACCGCCCGCCGTTGTCGGGCAAAGGCCGTGCCCGCCATAGCCGGTATTGTACCAGAGCCCTTCTTCGAGCATCCCAATCATCGGCATTTTATGCGCGGCATAGCTGAGCAGCCCCGACCATGCAAAAGCCGGCTTCACGAGGCCTTTGAGCTGCGGATAAACCTTGAGCAAATCGCCGGTCATCGCCTCCGCAATGTTATCGGGGTGCGCGAAAAGACCGACACGCCCGCCCCACAGCAAGCGCCCTTCGGGCAGGCGGCGGTAATAGTCGCTGCAAAAACGGCTGTCGTAGATGGCATGTTTCGTGTTCAGCGACGCGGCATAGGCATCTTCGCTGATGGGCTCCGTCACCATGATATAGGTCTGCACAGGAATGGCCGCGAATTGCAGGCGTTTATCCACCTGCTCGCCGTAAACGGACGTCGATAGCACCACATGTTTGGCACGCACGCTGCCCGCAGCGGTTTTGACCAGCCACGCCGCGCCGTCTTTGGCGAGCGAAACCACCGCGCTTTGTTCGTAAATCCTGCCGCCCAGTTTATCCGCCGCCGCGGCCAGGCCGCGCAGCAGTTTCAGCGGGTTCAGCTGGAAATCATGCGGTGAAAAAATACCATCGTGATAACGGCTGGTGCGGCACATTTCGCGCACTTCCTCGCGGCTGCGGAATTCGAAACCGAGGTCGAAATTTTCATTGGCGGAGCGGATAGCATCGACAACCTGCCCCGGATGGTCATGCCACGCCACCGTCAGAACGCCGTCCACCACGGGGCCGCAATCGATATCGTATTTAGCGATACGCTCGCGGATAAGCCCGCGCGCGTTTTTGGTGAGGGTCACAAGGCGCTTGGCCTTTTCCTTGCCGTATTTTCCCAGCAAGCTGCCCTCGCCCGCCGCATATCCTTTGGCGACGAAGCCCGCGTTGCGGCCGGATGCACCCCAGCCGATGCGCGATGATTCCAAAAGCACCGCATCAACCCCGCGTTCACGCAGGCCGAGCAGCGTATTCATGCCCGCAAGGCCGCCGCCAACGATGCACACTTCCGCCTCCAGCGCGCGGTCAAGCGCAGGCCATGTGCGGTCTTCGGTCAGCGTACTGGCGTAATAATTGCCGTCATACCCGGAGATACGAGAATTGCCGTCAGCGCCGGCAGCAGGGTTGCCGGTTTGCTGCGTTTTCGCCGTCGTCATATCAGCCCGCCGCCTTGACGGGTTCTGCTTTCGCTTCTGCCTTTTTGGGCAGATCGAGTTTGATATGCACATCGCGCAGCTGGTGATGTTCTGCCTCGCTCGGCGCGCCCATCAGCAGGTCTTCGGCTTGTTGGTTCATGGGGAAGGCGATAACTTCGCGCACGTTCGGCTCGTCCGCCAGGAACATGACCATGCGGTCGATACCGAATGCACAGCCGCCATGCGGCGGGGCGCCGAATTTGAAGGCATTGTACATGCCGCCGAATTTCGCCTGCACCGCGCCCTTGGGATAGCCCGCGATTTCAAACGCGCGTTCCATCGCTTCGGGAACGTGGTTGCGGATACCGCCGGAGGCCAGTTCGATACCGTTCAAAACGCAGTCATATTGCACCGCTTTGATTTTCAGCGGGTCTTGCGTGTTCAGCGCGTCGAGCCCGCCCGCAGGCATGGAGAAAGGGTTGTGGGAGAAGTCGATGTTGCCCGTCTTGTCGTTAATCTCGAACATCGGGAAATCGACAATCCAGCAGAAAATGAATTTGGACTTGTCGATGATATCCATGTCTTCGGCGATTTTGGTGCGTGCCTTGCCGGCCAGCGGCGCAGCCTTCGCGGCCTGATCGCAGACAAAGAACACGGCATCGCCGTCTTCTGCGCCCGTGAGTTTCTTGAGCGCATCCTGCGCGGCAGCCGGAATGAATTTGGCGATGGGGCCTTTGCCCTCTGCCCCTTCAAACACGACATAGCCAAGACCGACGGCGCCTTCGCCCTTCGCCCAGTCATTGAGCTTGTCGAAGAAGCTGCGCGGGCGGTCGCCGACTTTCGGCGCGCGGATAGCGCGGACAACACCGCCCGCAGCAATTACGCCTTTGAACGCTTTGAATTCGACATCTTCGCGCGCGAAAACCTCCGTCACGTCGGTGATGAGCAGCGGGTTTCTGAGGTCCGGTTTGTCGTTGCCGTATTTCAGCATCGATTCATCGAACGGAATGCGGATGAACGGCGCGGGCGATACGTCGAATTTTTTGCCCGTGAAGGACGCGAATTCTTCGAACATGCCACCAATCACGCTTTCCATGACGTTGAAAATATCATCCTGCGTCACGAACGACATTTCCATGTCGAGCTGATAAAACTCGCCCGCCGTGCGGTCTGCGCGCGCATCTTCGTCGCGGAAGCACGGTGCAATCTGGAAGTAGCGGTCAAATCCCGACATCATCAACAGCTGCTTGAACTGCTGCGGCGCTTGCGGCAGCGCATAAAATTTACCCGGATGCAGACGCGACGGCACGAGGAAGTCGCGCGCCCCCTCGGGCGAGGATGCCGTCAAAATCGGGGTCTGGAATTCGCGGAAGCCCTGCTCCAGCATACGGCGGCGGAGGGAGGAAACGACGTCGCTGCGCAGCACGATGTTTTTGTGCAGAACATCGCGGCGCAGGTCGAGGAAACGGTAGCGCAAACGCACATCTTCGCCATAAGGCTCGTCGGAGTTCACTTGCAGCGGCAGCATGTCGTTGACCGGGGCAGACAGCAGCGTGAAGTCTTTCACCTTCACTTCAATCTCGCCCGTCGGCAGATGTTTGTTGGTCGTCTCCGGCGTGCGCGCCAGAACTTCGCCCGTGATGCAAATCACGTTTTCAAGGCGCAGCTTTTCAATTTCGGCAAAAACCGCGTTGTCGGTGTTAATCACGCATTGCGTCAGGCCGTAATGGTCGCGCAGGTCGATGAACAAAAGGCCGCCATGGTCGCGTTTGCGGTGAATCCAGCCGGAGATTTTGACCGTCTGGCCCTTGTCGGCAAGGCGAAGCTGACCACAAGTATGGGTGCGATAGGCGTGCATGATATTCCTCTGGTTTGCGCAAAAATCCGGCCTTCGCCGCCACATAGGACGGGCGCGGCCTTTCCGGCTATGTTTTTAACAGAAACCCCCCGCAAAAACAAATGCTGCGGGCGTCTTTATTTTCGTAATAATGCCGCTAGCCGCTAAACGGCATGTGATAGGCGTCCAGCGAGCGGCCGAACCACGAGCGGCGGCCGCTTATATCAATAAAGCCTGTCTGGGGCAAAGCGTCAAAGTCGGATGCCTTCAGGCAAAATTTGGCGAAGGTGAAGGCTTCTGTTTCTGTGATACGCAGGCAATCACCACTGCCCGCTTTTTTATATGCGAGGCCCTGACGCATCGGCTGCCCCGCAAGCGCGTTGCCTACACTCCCCGCCCCCGTATAAACCATGAACCAGAGCAATACCGCGCACAGCGGCAGCAGCCATAGCGCATCACGTTTTTTAAGCTGGCGTTGCCCCGGCTGCGGCCGCATACGCCCCGATGCCCAACGGTTCAAAAGATTGACGCCCAGCATGACCGTCAACAACACCGCAATAGCGATAGACATCAAAAACCATTCACGCGACGGCAAGAATACATCACCGTAGAATCCGTAGAAAAAAGCTGCACCCATCGCCAGCATTACAACGCTCATGACCTTTTGGTCGGCGCCGCGGCCGAGGAATTTATCCCGCCAATCCCTGTGGTTGTAATCCGGCGGCAACGGCTCGCCGGTTTCTACATGACGCGCGAAGATTTTAGGGTTGTTTGCTTCGGGCGAATGATAAAGCAGATTAAAAAACTCATCTGCCGCCTGCGCAGCGGTTTTGCCGTCGATGTGCCAGCGCACAGCGGGCGGCACGCCGTCCGCGCGCGTCGGAAAGGTTTCGCGCACGAAGTCAGGCTGCAGGCCGTATTTGTCAATCAACAGGCCTGTAAATTCGCGCTGCATCGCATCGACCGCTGTACGGTGGGCGGCGTAGTAGGCGGGAATATCCGGCTCGGCAAAGGGGTTGCCTTTTGGTTTTTCTGCGGCCGCGGACACAGGCGCGGCATCCTGCACTGACGCGGCAGCAGGCTGCAACGTCTCAACGCTGCTTTCTTCCGCCGTGTTTTTCCGGCCGCCCAGCATCATTGCCAGCAGGGCAAAACCGCTGGGCAGGAGCAGATAAAGGGCAACCGGATTTTTGCTGCTGCCCACGCCCGCAACCAAAAGCGCAACGATATTCACCATCCATAAAAACCCGCGCAGCAGTTTATATGCGACGCCAAATGGCCCCGCCGCCGCTGCGCGCCAGCGCCAGACGACAACAATATTTCCCGCCGCCATAATGGCCAGCAGGATGAAAACGGATGACAGCCCTGGGCTATATCCGGCTTTTTCGCTCATAAATCCGGCCAATGACAGGGCGAGCAGCGGCAGATTGCAAAACGTCACAACGGTGCGCAGGATGATTTTGAATAGCCTGTCCATGGTGTAGCCCCGAACCCCTGCGAAATACCCTATGGTAAAGCCGCGCGTTTTGGATTATTTTAAGTCCTGCATGACACTTATCACAACCACAAAAGAGCTGAAAACGCTCTGCACGCGGCTTAAAAAATCGACCTTTGTAACGGTCGATACAGAGTTTATCCGCGAAAAAACCTATTGGCCGCACCTGTGCCTGATTCAGGTCTGCGGCGATGACGAAGAGCCCTATGCCATCGACCCGCTGGCCGAAGGCATCGACCTTGCCCCGTTTTACGAGGTGATGCAGGACAAGAAAGTCCAGAAAGTCTTTCATGCCTGCCGTCAGGACCTTGAGATTTTCTTTAACGAAAGCGGCAAATTACCCACGCCCGTTTTCGATACGCAAATCGCCGCCATGGTCTGCGGGTTTGGGGAGCAGGTCAGCTACGAGGTTCTCGTCAATACCCTCGCCAAAAAGCAAATCGACAAATCCAGCCGCTTCACCGACTGGTCGGCGCGCCCCTTGACGTCCAAGCAGCTGAAATACGCACTGGCCGACGTCACGCACCTGCGCAAAATTTACGTCAAGCTGACCGAGAAGCTTGAAAAAATGGGCCGCACGTCATGGATTAAGGACGAGATGAAGGGGCTGATGGACAAAAGCCTCTACCTCACCAAACCCGAAGAAGCGTGGGAGCGTATCCGTATTCCCAACCACAAACCGCGCACGCTGTGCATTCTGCGCGAAATCGCCGCATGGCGCGAAGAGCTGGCGCAGCAGCACGATGTGCCGCGCGGACGTATCCTCAAGGACGAGGCACTGGCCGAAATTGCCACGCACCCGCCGACCAGCAGCGAGGCGCTGAATAAAATGCGCAACGTGCATCAAGGCTTTGGCAATAGCGAGCGCGGCAAAAGCCTTCTCGAAGCCGTCAAACGCGGCATGGAGGCCGACGTCGCCAACTGCCCGAAATGGGAACCGCG
>DDBY01000088.1 GCA_002334985.1 Micavibrio sp. UBA2020 | reverse complement strand
GAAAGCGCCGTCGCGCTATTCGCCCGCAACAAACCCCAAGCTGGCGCGCGACCGCGCGCGCGTGGTGGTGAACGCCATGGGCGAGGCAGGGTTTATCGGCAAGGCGCAGCGCGATCAGGAAATCAAACACGGCAAGATAGAACTTGCCGGCAGCCGCGAGGCGGGCGACCTCAACCGCTATTACGCCGACTGGATTATCAACCAGATTGACAGTTTCGTCGCCAACAACGACCGCGACATCGTGGTGCGCACAACGCTGGATATTGGCCTGCAAAAATTGGCTGAACAAAAAGTCGATGCCCATGTCGCGGCGCTGAAGCCCGAAGATAAAACCATGCAAACTGCCGTGGTGACGCTGGCAAAAGACGGCGCGGTGCTGGCGATGATTGGCGGTACGGATTATACCGAAAGCCAGTTCAACCGCGCAACGCAGGCCTTCCGCCAGCCGGGCTCTTCGTTCAAGCCGTTTGTGTATCTGGCGGCGCTCGAAGCGGGCTATGACCCCGATACGCTTATTGAAGATGCACCGATTACCACCGGCAAATACCGCCCTAAAAACCATGACGGAAAATACTACGGCATGGTGACCATGGCAGATGCGCTGGCGCTTTCGCTTAATACCGCGACTATCCGTATTCTTGAGCAGGTCGGCGTATCCAAGCTGATTGATGTGGCGCGCCGTCTGGGCTTTACCCAGCGCGTCGCGCCGGAGCTTGCCTCCGGCCTCGGTGCGAGCGAGGCGACGCTGATTGAAATGACAAACGCCTATGCCGTTATCGCCAACGGCGGTTATGCCATCTGGCCTTATGCCGTGCTCTCGGTCGAAGATACGGCGGGCAATATTCTTTATCGCCATACGCAGGTCAGCCCCGCGCGGCTTTTTGCCACGCGCGACATTAACGGGCTTGATTCGATGCTGGTGCAGGTTGTCGCGCGCGGCACAGGGCAGGCCGCGCAGCTGAGCCATGGCCATGTTGCGGGCAAAACCGGCACGTCCCAGAATTACCGCGATGCATGGTTTGTCGGCTATACCGACAGGCTGGTGACGGGCGTCTGGATGGGGCATGACGATAACAGCGGCATGCAGCGCGTATCCGGCGGCGGTGCGCCAGCGCGTTTGTGGCAGGCTTATATGGAACAAGCCATTGGCCAGAGCGTGCCTGTCTTCTCGCCGGAGCTTCAGCGCAGCGGGCCGTCTTCGCAGGGCGGGGACAGTTTTTCCGAGATGCTCGGCCGTCTTTTCGGCGGCGGCAGCGCGCCGACGCCCTCCGGCGCGGGCGGTAATTTACGCGAGCGCTTCAAGGGCGATAACGCAAACCCGTCCTATAACAGATAACAGCCGGAAATTTTCAGCTGGATATGCGGCGGCGGCGGTTGGCGGGCGCGTGGCCAATCATCGGCTTGCGCCAGAAGCCCAGAAGCTCGCGGTGGTTATCGCGACTGACGGGCGCTGCCCAGTGCGGCATGCGTGCGCCGGTTTCCATCGCTTCGACAAAGGCACCCGGAAAAGATTCACGCCCGGCGCGCAGCCCGTTCTCGACGAGCGTCTTGGCGACCATTTCCGGCGCATGGCCGGAGAGTGCGGCGGTTTTTTCAATCGCCATATAAATGCGGTAGTAATCATCCGCGCCGGGCAGTGCGCGGAACTGGTGTAAAAAGGTTTTGCAAAAATGCACATCCAGTGCGCCCGCGTTTTCAGGCACGGCCGGCAGGCTATAGGATGCTTGTGAAGAAATCAGGCGCATGTGCGTATGTCTCCCCGTTTGAAAAACAAGACCTATCCTGATTCCAGCATGCGCCAAGAAAGGCTAATAAACGGTTAAATATCAGCTGTTTAAGAATCTTCTGCGGTGCCTGCGGTATCCGCGTCACTTAAATCTACTGCGGCCGTGCGCGGCACATGGGCGCGCGCGATGGCATCGACACGTTCATTTTCCGCATGGCCGGCGTGGCCCTTGACCCAGACCCATTTGACCTTGTGGTTTGCAAGGGCGCTGTCGATGCGCTCCCACAGGTCGCGGTTTTTAACCTCTTTTTTGTCTGCGGTGCGCCAGCCGTTGCGTTTCCAGTTGGGCATATATTTGGTCACGCCGTCCATGACGTATTTGCTGTCGGTATGCAGGGTAACATCGCAGGTGCTATTAAGCGCGCCGAGCCCCTCGATAACCGCCATCATTTCCATGCGGTTGTTGGTGGTGCTTTCTTCGCCGCCGCCCAATTCTTTTTCGTGGCCGTTATAACGCAGCAACGCACCCCAGCCGCCGGGGCCCGGATTGCCGCTACAGGCGCCGTCCGTGAACAGCTCCACATGTTTGCTTTTTCTTGTCATGGGGCGAAGCCGTAGGCGCCGCTATCCGCGGCGTTTTGGTGAAAGCGCAAAATGCGCACATGTTCCATCGGGTCCTTGGGCGTTACAACGGCGTCCTTGGCAGGATTGAACCAATCGTACATGCGCGTTGCGACAATACGCAGCGCCGCCGCGCGCCCCATCAGCGGCAGCGCCGCTATTTCCGGCGCGGACAGCGGCCGCACCGCGTGATAGGCTTTCAAAAACGCCGATGATTTCGCGGTGTCGAGCGCGCCTGTTTTATCAAAACACCACGGGTTTAACGTCAGCATCAGGTCATAGGCGAAAATTTCTGTGCAGGCGAAATAAAAATCAATCACGCCGCTCAGTTGGCCGTTTTCAAAAAAAACATTGTCCGGAAACAAATCCGCATGCACGGCACCTTGCGGCAATCGCTGCGGCCAGTTTTTTTCGGTGTCATCCAGCGCGGTATCCAGCGCGGTGAACAGTCCGTTTTCCAGCGTATCCGCCTCGCGCGCGCAGGCGTGGATAAGTCCGCGCCACGCGCCCAGCGCCATGGTATTGCGCCGTTTGGGCATGAAATCTTTTGCCGCCAGATGCATGCGCGCCAGCACATCGCCAACGGCCGCGCAATGCGCCGGCGTGATGTCGCGCGGCCATGCGCCCTGCAAAAACGTAGTGATGATGGCGGGCTTGCCCGAAAGGGTGAAAATTTCCGTGCCCGCACGGTTTTTTTCCGCCGCAGGGCAATCGATGCCATGCCCGCGCAGGTGGCGCATATAGCCGAGGTAAAATGGCAGCTCTTCCGCATTCACGCGTTTTTCAAACAGCGTCAGGATATGGCGCAGGCGCGTGCCGTTTTTGTCGGTGAAAAGATGATAGTTGCTGTTTTCAACGCCGTCCGCGATACCCTCGATACCGGCGAGCGTGCCGATGTCGAAATCGGCAAGGGCTTTTTGCAGGTCTTGTTCGTCAATGCGGGTGTAAACGGCCATGAAGGGCAGATTAATCCGCCAAAAAGCGAAAGGGAATCAGAAAATGATTCCCTTTCGGTCTTTTACCTGTCTTGGCAAAGGGCGCTTAGGGGCGCCAGTGCAGATGGTTGCCCGGCTTTTGCGCAGGCGGCGCCATGCCGCCGCTTTGTGCGGGCAGGAAGGGGAACGTGGTTTCCTTGCTGTCCAGAACCGTCACGCGGCCGTCTTCGCCGATGCGGCCGGGAATATATTGGCGGCTGCGTTTTTCGACAACGTCGAACTGCCCGTCTTCGCCCGTGAAGTTGACAACGATGCGTTTGTCATGCGGGTTGCTGGATTGCACTTCAACGGCGGGGCGCGTCGCGGTGCCTTCGATAACAAAGGGGTGCGCGCTGTTGATTTTCTCGATTTCATACATCAGCTCGGCAATCGCGACCTTGCGGGTGTAGGGGTCGGGGTTGAACGGCTGGTCGCCGGCATCGCGCACGGCGGTGCGCACGGCATCCGCCCAGGCGTCGAAGCCTTCGGTTTTTTCGGGAGACGTTTTCGAATCCTTCGCGTGGAACGTCAGCATATAACCAAGGCCGCCATCGATGTGCGGGCTTTTGACGTCAATCGCCAGACAATAGGTCTTCGCCATAACAGTCCTTTCGTTTTTTAGTGTCGATACCCTCTATCAGCACACGTTTTTTTAAACGTACAAACGAATAGGCAGTCAGTGTCTGCAATACTCTTTTCGAAATTGAGGACAACTATAGGGAGGAAGGATTCAAAATCAAGGCGAAATTTTTTGCGGCGGCATTTCAGCGGCTTAAATACCGCGCGCCCGATGTTGCGCTGCGCAAGGCAGGCACATATACCCGCTATGTTCCGTGATTATGATTATGTGGCCAGCACGCGCGGGATTTTGAACTGGATATTTTCTTCGGCGACGATAGCGGTTTGCACAGTGACGTCAAAACGCGCACGCGCGGCGTCAATTACGCCCTGCACCAGAACTTCGGGTGCGCTCGCCCCGGCTGTCAGACCCAGCGTGCGGATATCGCCCAGCGTATCCCAGTCGATGTCTTGCGCCTTGTCGGCCAGCAGCGCGTGCTTGGCGCCATAGGCGCGTGCAACTTCGACCAGACGGTTTGAATTCGACGAGTTGCGCGAGCCGACAACAATAACAGCATCCGCGCGCGGCGCGATGTCCTTCACCGCCAGCTGACGGTTGGTGGTGGCATAGCAGATGTCTTCTTTTTTCGGGGCTGCGATTTCGGGGAACCGCTTTTGCAGCGCCGCCACAATGTCGGCGGTATCGTCAACCGACAGCGTCGTTTGCGTGACGTAAGACAGTTTGACATCCGCTGCAAAAGACAGCTTGGCGACATCTTCGGTGCTTTCAACCAGCGTTACGGCGCCTTCGGGCAGTTGCCCCATGGTGCCCACGACTTCGGGGTGGCCGGCATGGCCAATCAGCACGATATGGCAGCCGTTGCGGTGATGCAGTTCGGCTTCGCGGTGCACCTTGCTGACCAGCGGGCAGGTCGCATCGACGTATATCATGTTGCGCCTTGCGGCTTCGGCGGGGACGCGCTTGGGCACGCCATGGGCGGAGAAAATGACGGGTGCGCCTTCTGGCACTTCGTCGAGTTCCTTGACGAAAACGGCACCCTTGGCGCGCAGGTCGTCCAGCACATGTTTGTTGTGTACGATTTCATGGCGCACATAAACGGGTGCGCCGAATTTTTGCAGCGACTTTTCCACGATTTCAATCGCGCGCTCCACACCCGCACAAAACCCGCGCGGCTGGGCGAGCAGGATGGTGAGCGGCGGTTTGGGCATCGGGGCTGCATGGTTTGTCATGCCGGAAATATAGGCGCGGCAGGCGGGCGTGTCGAGTCTCAGGCTCTGCTTGCCCCGCTTTGGCAGGGCGGCTATGCTGGCGCACGGAATAAACGGAGGTTCGACATGGTTTTCCCGCGCCCGCACAAACAGACCCCAAACGCCCGCCGCGCCGTATCTAGGCGCGTGGCGGTTTTGTTGTCGGGGCTTTTGCTGCTGTCCGGCTGTGCCTCCACCCCGCCCGCGGATTTGCCGCCTTGCCCCGATACGGGTCTGGTGCTGGGTGCAGCGCAACTTTATGATTTCAAAGCCGGCGCAGATAAAATCGAGCCCAACCGCATCATCGCGGCCAGCCTTGAAAATTACCGCGGCGCTTGCCGTTATGATGGCGGCCAGATGGATTTCGAGCTGGAAGTCGATTTCAGCGCATGGCGCGGCGCGATGGGCACGGGGCTTGACCGCGGTCAGTTTCCATATTTTATAGCGGTCCTCGACCCGTCCGAGAACGTCTTGCAGCGTCAGGGCTTTTCCACTACCGTTCCGCTCGATAAAACCGGAGCGGGTCTGAAGACCGAAAAACACCGCCTGCGCCTGCCGCTGGCGGACGCGGCAGAAGCCGCCGGATACAAGGTCGTTATCGGGTTTGAACTGACGCCCGAGCAGCTGGCCTATAACCGCCGCGGCGAAAAACAGGCGGAGCCCCAAGGCGCAAAGCCCGCCAAGAGCAAAAAGAAACCCAAGAAATAGCCGTTTTCAAACAGGCAGCACAAAGGACAAAACAAATGAGCTTCGATACCTCCGCCTTCTGGCAGTCTGAATTTGCCGAACACGCCGTCTGCTTCGAGGCGACGCAGAAAAAACTCGCGCCTGCTTTCGCCGCACTTCTGGATGCAGCGGCCAAGACGATTGAAAACGGCGGCAAGATTTTGTTTTTCGGCAACGGCGGCTCGGCTGCCGATGCGCAGCACCTCGCAACCGAGTTGACAGTGCGCTATAAAAAAGACCGCGCGCCGATTGCGGCGATTGCGCTCACCACCGACACGTCTGCGCTTTCTGCTATCGGCAACGATTTCGGTTTTGAATTTCTTTTTTCCCGTCAGGTCGAAGCGCTCGGCCGCAAAGGGGACCTTGCCATCGGCATTTCCACTTCCGGCAACAGCGCGAACGTCATCAAGGCGCTGGAAAGCTGCCGTGCTATCGGTATCACGACGGTCGGCTTCACAGGTGAAACCGGCGGTAAAATGCCGCCGCTTTGCGACATTCTTTTGAACGTACCGTGCAAAACCACCGCGCGCATTCAGGAAATGCACATCATGCTCGGCCAGATGCTCTGCGGCGGGCTTGAAATGAAACTGGGTATGGTGCCGGTGGAAACCGCGCAGAAACTGGCCGTATAAGCGAAGGATTGCCTGCATGTCCAAAGACAAAGACCTCGATAAACTCAGCTTCGAAGACGCGCTGGGCGAGCTTGAAAAAATCGTGCGCACGCTTGAATCCGGTGCGGGCGATTTGAAAACGTCCATCGACGCCTATGAACGCGGCATGACGCTGAAAAATTTCTGCGAAGCGAAGCTGAAAGAAGCGCAAGGCCGCATCGAAAAAATCACCCTTGCCGCCGACGGCACGGCCAAGGCCGAAGCGTTTTCCCTGTCTGAATAAAACCGTCCGGAAAATAGAAAGTGCGCTGCGGATTTAGCGCGCGCGCTGCGCAAGGACGTGGACGTTTGTCTGTGCTGTGCGCGGGCTTTGTGTGTCGCCCAAAATTTTGACGATGGCCGCGTGTCCTGCGGCCTCCGCCCAATCGGCGGGGGTTTTGCCCATCAGGCGGCAATCCGCAGAAACGCCCTTGCCCAAAAGAAGCTGCACCGTTTCCGCATCGCCCTGACGCGCGGCGATACAAAGCCCCATCGCGGGAACCATGTCGTCCGGCTGCATTTGATGCGCGCTGAAAAGGGTGACGGCGGTTTGCGCATCACGTCTTTCAACGGCGCGCAAAAATTGTTGGTTAACGTCGATGGCAGATAAGGGGGCGGCAGATAGCGGCGCGGCCATTTGTGCGGTTGGCTTTTCATCCACGAAGCGATTGAATTCATCGACGATAGGCTTGAACATGGGAAACTCCGCGGATGCAGCGCTTTTTGATTTTCATATTGTTATCAGATTCCCATGTCAGCGTCAATAATATGGATAATAAGAATGTTTCACGAATCGAAAAAAGATGACTTTTTTCTGTGGCTTGCGGTATAAAAAGAAACCCTTTTAACACCCTGTTCAGGAAACGTAAGACATGGCGCCATCCCTTAGAGAGGCCTCCCCCAAGCTGAAGGACGCGATGGAGGACTGCCGCGAAAAGATGCAAAAAACCATTTCGAGCCTGCTGCCGCAGACCGATCTGGCCGAAGCGCCGCTTTTCGACGCCATGCGCTATGCCGCGCTCAACGGCGGTAAACGCCTGCGCCCCTTCATGGTTCTTGAAGGTGCGCGCGTATTCGGTGTGGATCAGGGCCGTGCCCGCCGCGTCGCTGCTGCTGCCGAATTTGTGCATTGCTATTCGCTGGTGCATGACGACCTGCCGGCGATGGATAACTCCGATACCCGCCGCGGCAAGGCCGCGCTGCACAAGGCATTTGATGAATCAACCGCCATTCTGGCAGGCGATGCGCTGCTTACACTTGCGTTTGAAGTCCTCGCAGACCCCGAAACACATGAAGACCCGCGCGTCCGCGTGGAGCTGATTGCGCTGCTTGCAGGTGCCATCGGCATGCACGGCATGGTCGGCGGCCAGATGCTCGACCTTATCGGCGAAAAACAGGAATTCGACGTTGGCACTATCAGCCGCCTGCAACGTCTGAAAACCGGCAAGCTGATTGCGTTTTGCTGCGAAGCGGGCGCTATCCTCGGTAAAGCCAACCCCGCACACCGTCAGTCGCTGCGCAACTATGCGCATGACCTCGGCCTTGCGTTTCAGGTTACCGATGACCTTCTCGACCTCGAAGGCAAAGCGGAAGAGATGGGCAAGCCCGTCGGTCAGGACGCGAAAAAAGCGACATTCGTTTCGACCATGGGCGTCGAGCAAGCGCGCGCGCGCGCCGAAATGCTGGTCGAACAATCCGTATCGCACCTGCGCGTATTCGACGGCGGCCGCGTGGACTTGCTCAAAGACCTCGCCTACTACGTTCTCGAACGCCGCGTTTGATTTTTTGCCGCGGTGCGGGTTTACAAACCAAGCCGCCCGCCTATCTTGATAGCTGGTTTCAACAGGGGGTTTCCATGCAATCTGCGTCGCGTGTTCTTGTCACGGCTCTGGCCGCTTTTCTTCTTTTCTCCGCGCAGGGCGCGAAAGCCGAAACAAACGCACTGGTCGCCGTGCCGGAGCCGGCCCCTGCCGCCGAAGCGGATGTAACGGCGTGGCATGAACGCAGCATCGGCAATGTCGATGCGCCCGTGACAATTGTGGAGTATGCCTCCATGACCTGCGGGCATTGCGCGGCTTTCCATGAGCTTGTTCTGCCGCATGTGAAATCCGAATTGATTGACACGGGTAAGGCGCGGCTTGTTTACCGCGACTTTCCGCTGAATGGCCCCGCGGTGAAAGCCGCGGCCCTTTCGCGCTGCATGCCCGAAGCGCGCTTTTTCCCTTTTGTGGCCGGCGTTTTCAAAACCCAGCAAACATGGGTGCAAAATCCCGACATCGAATCCGCGCTGGTGAAGATGGCCGCGCTCGCCGGTCTTGATGAAGAAAAATCCCGCGCCTGCCTTGCGAACAAACCGCTTGAAGACCAGATTTTGAAAGTCATGCAAGAGGCGCAGGTGAAATACAATATCAACTCCACGCCGTCTTTTGTTTTTTACGACGATAAAGGCGAGCAGATGAAGGAATACAAGCCCTTCACCGACCTCATGGAAAAGCACTTCAAGGACGCGCACAAACACTAAGCGTCCGCAGGGCTTTTTCGCAGCATTTACGCGCTGCGCAAATCAGCAAAGAATTTTTCGACGCGCGTGCGCAATCCTTCGGATTCCCGCGACAATTCGCGCGCGGCCGTCAATACCTGCATGGCGGCGCTGTCGGTGCGCAAAACCCCCGCATTCGCCTGAACGATATTATTCGCCGCGCCCTGCGCGCCGCTGGCAGCCTCTGCCACACTGCGGGATATTTCTCCGGTTGCGGCAGTTTGCTCTTCGACGGCGCTTGAAATATTCCCTGCTGCTGTATTGATGGCGCCGATGGTGCCCAGAATGGCGCGGATGGCCTGCGCCGCTGCGCCCGCGCTTTGCTGGATGCCGCTGATTTGCGCGGCAATGTCCCCTGCCTGCACCGCGGTCTGTCCGGCCAGCGATTTGACTTCCGTGGCAACCACGGCAAAGCCGCGCCCGGCGTCACCTGCGCGGGCGGCCTCGATGGCGGCGTTCAGGGCCAGCAGGTTTGTTTGCTCCGCAATGTCGGTGATGACTTTTACGATGTCGCCGATTTTTTGTGCGGCTTCTTCAAGCGCACGCACGGCGCCGTCTGTATCCTGCGCCTGCTTGACGGCCGATGCCGTGATGCCCGTTGCCTGCCCGACCTGCCGGGAAATTTCCGCAAGCGATACGTTGATTTCCTCCGTCGCTGCTGCTGCGGCGGCGATATTGCCCGAAGCGCCGCGCGCTGCCCCTTCTGCCATTTGGGCTTGGCTGTTTGTGTCGCGCGCCGCGCTGCTCATTTCGCCTGCGGTGCTTTCAAGTTCGGTCGCGGCGGCGGCGACGGTTTTCAGCGTATCTGTAATGGATTTGTCAAAGCTGGCCAAAATCCGCTCCAGCGTTTCACCGCGCCGCGCCTTTTCCTGCGCAAGGCGGCGGGCTTCCAGACTGTTGCGCCTGAAAACATCCAGCGCCGCGGCCATGCGGCCAATCTCGTCGCGCCGCGTCTGTTCGGGGATGGCGATATCCAGCTTGCCCGCGGACATATCGGTCATCAGGCGTGTAAGCTCCTGCACAGGGCGTGAAATGCTGCGGGCAATCGCGATGCCGCCCGCAATACCTACCGCCAGCAGCACAATCTGCGCCGCAAAAACAGAATGCCGCATGGAGACAAGCGCGGCAGAAACGGTCTCGCCCGACGTATCCAGTGCCGCCAGTTGCTGCGCCTCCAGCGCTGCGGCGGCGCGGCGGAAATGATGAATGCTTTGCTCGTCGCCCGCATGATAAAGCGCGATAGCGGCGGCGCGGTTATCCTTGTCCTCCGCGCCTTCGGTTATCAGGCCGTAGTTTTTTACCAGCTTGCGCCATAGCGCGGCAATCTCCGCATGGCTGCGGCGCATCGGCCCTTCGGGTGTGACGCCCAGCAGCAGCTTTTCAAGCGCGGCGTAATCTTCGAAAATCTGCTCTGCTTCCTTGTGCGCATTTTCGCGGTCGGGCTTTTCCTCTGCCAGCAGGTTGTGGCCTTTGATGGCGTAAAGTTGCTCCGCCAGCGTACTCATATCGGCAAGCGCGTGGATGGCGATGTACTGTCGGCTTTCAAGGTCGTCGGATATCGTTTCCAGCCGATGGGCATGATGGGCGACCAGCCCCGTCATCACCGCGCCCAGAATCACAATCAGCCCGAAAACAGTCACTACCCGCGCCGTAACCGACATATTCTGCATGATGCGCCCCATGATTCCCCTGCGACTGTTCCTTTACAATCCTAAGCTGTATGGCGTTAAAATTTATTGAAATTTATATACTTTGGGTTGTAATCATGCGGGTGTATGCCGGCCATATTCCAAACGGGGGGCAAAGACACCCTATCGGGAAAATAAACATTCCTTCGCTGCGGCAGCGGGTTTATAACAAATCACCCGCAAAAAGCGGCGCATAGAAAGACAAAACCATGAACAAGACCCCGCTTCTCGACACCGTTAATCTCCCTGCCGATTTGCGCAAGCTGGATAAAAAACAGCTGCCGCAATTGGCGGATGAACTCCGTGCGGAAACCATCGATGCCGTATCAGTGACGGGCGGGCATCTGGGCGCGGGGCTGGGCGTGGTCGAGCTGACGGCGGCCATCCATTACGTTTTCAATACGCCTGACGACCGCCTTATCTGGGATGTC